>JAKDLQ010000283.1 GCA_030452775.1 Micrococcales bacterium
GCGCATGGTTGCCACCGTACTCGACAACAGCGGTCCAGCGCGGGCGCAGCCTCGTGACCCGACGCTTGACAAAGCAGTACTTAACCGCTTCACTGAAGGGGTTAAGTGAGCGTTGACTCGGGGCCAGCATTGCGGGAGGTGGCATGGGCGTGCCGACGCGAACCGACATCCACCAGCACCTCTGGCCAGCAGAGCTCATCGATGCTCTGCGACGTCGGCAGCGCACACCACTGCTCAAGGGGTGGACGCTGCTGCTCGACGGCGAAGCGCCGGTCGAGATCGACGCGCACGCCCACGATCAGGGAGCACGGTCGGCGCGCTCGAGCAGCGAGCGACCGGGAGAGCGCGCGCTCGTCTCGCTCTCGAGCCCGGTCGGCATCGAGCACCTCGACGGGGACGAGTCCCACCCGTTGCTCGAGGCCTGGCGGGCGGGCACTGCCACCTTGCCGCCGCCGTTCTCGGCATGGGCGGCCGTGTCCGTCGTCGAGCCCGACCTCACCGCCCTCGCGGTCGATCTCGCCGTCGGCTTCGTCGGCCTCCAGATCCCGGCCACGGCAATGGCCACGCCGGCGCAGCTCGAGCAGCTCGCGCCGGTCCTCGAGGTGTGTGCGGCTGCGAACCGGCCGGTCCTGGTCCATCCCGGCCCGGCCGGACCGCTCCCCGTGTCGCCACGATGGTGGCCTCCCGTCGTCGACTATGTCTCGCAGCTGCACGCGGCCTGGTGGTCGTGGCACGCGGTCGGGCGAACGGTCTTGCCGACGCTGCGGATCTGCTTCGTCGCGCTGGCCGGGCTGGCCCCGCTGCACCACGAGCGGCTCGCTGCGCGTGGCGGTCGCTTGGGCCCGGTCGACCCAGGCGTCTTCCTCGAGACCTCCTCCTACGGCCCCCAAGCCATCGATGCCGTCAGTCGCGCGCTCGGCATCGACGCCATCGTGCTCGGTAGCGATCGCCCCTACGCGGAGCCGGTCGACCCGCGAGGCCTTCGCCTCGGTGATGCGGCGGCCGCGGCCATCGAACGAAACAATCCACGCCGCCTCCTCGAAGGGAGCCTCCGATGAGCCTCATCATCGACAAGCCTCTAGTCCAGCCGACGAGCCCCTGCCTCGGGCCTGAGCAGGTTCCCGCCCGACGCTCGGCGGCTCTCGCCGATGTGCCGGCCGGCCTGACCCTGCGCACCCTGCCCGACCGGGATCTGGACGCTGACGAGCTCACCGCACTCGCCGTCGCCGTCGCCCGCGACGAGCGGCTCTGGGCGCACGAGGTCGCCTTCAGCAACGAGCAGCGGCACTACGCCTCGCTGCACCGGGACGCCCATGTCGACGTCTGGGTGCTGTGCTGGACCCCGCAGAACGACACCGGATGGCACGATCACGACATCTCCTCGGGTGCGGTCGCGGTCGTGCGCGGCACCCTCACCGAGCACAACCTCGCCATCGGGGCTCCGCTCGTGCACACCGACGTGCCGGCGGGGAGAGTCTTCAGCTTCGGGCCGGAGCACATCCACCGGCTGACCGGGCGCGACGCGGGATCCGTCTCGATCCACGCCTACTCCCCGCCGCTGTGGCGGATGGGACAGTACGCCATCACCAGCACCGGTGTGCTGCGGCGCATCTCGGTCTCCTACGCCGACGAGCTGCGTCCCCTCGACGACCTCACCTGACATCGCAGCGCGAGCGCATCCGGCCCTCGCAGGCGCGACGTCTCGCCGGGCATCAGACGCCGCGCATCAGATGTCGAGGACGGTGCCGCCGCAAAGCACCGCCTGGGCGACGACCGCACCGAGGGCACCCGGTCGCGGCTCCCACGGCTCCTCCAGCTCGGCCGCGAATGCCGCCGCCACGATGTCCGTGACGAGCGCCGTCCACACTCTCGCGCGCAGCAGCATCGCGTGATCCGAGCGGGCTACCCGGATGAGCGTTGCATCGAGGCCTTGCGCCTGCATCGACTCGACCGTGCGGCGTGAGGCCCACAGGGGGCAGATGAGGTCCCGGTCGCCATGGATGAGGATGGTCTTCTGCCGGCCATCGGGGCGCGGGTCGCCGCGTTCGATCCACGGGGCGAGCCCGATGATGAGCCGCACATCGGCCTCGTCGGCGGCGAGGGACAGTGCCGCCCGGCCACCCATGGAGTGACCGACGAGGGCGATCGGGACGCCCGGGTAGCGTGACCGGATCTCGGCCAGTGCCGAGCGGGTGTCGGCGAGCGGGGATGCGTCGTCACCGTTCCATCCCCGGAAGAGGAACCGCAGCCGGGCCACGGCGATCGGGCCCGGTACGTGCTCGAGCGCCCGGGCGAACGGGACGAGCCGGATGACGTTGTGGGACCAGGGACGGTTGGCCTGATGCCCCTCGACCGAACCGCCGTGCATGACGAGCACGACGGCGCCCGCCCGCGCGGGCCGGGCGTCCCACACCAGTGAGCGCAGCGGCATACGGGATCTCCTCACAGCCGGGTGCGGTGGAAGTTCTTGTGCGAACGGCTGGCCGTCGGGCCCCGCTGCCCTTGATAGTGAGAGCCGTACACGCCTGAGCCATAGGGGCTCTCGGCGGGCGAGCTGAGGCGGAAGAAGCAGAGCTGACCGATCTTCATGCCCGGGTAGAGCATGATCGGCAACGTCGCCACGTTGGACA
>JAKDLQ010000026.1 GCA_030452775.1 Micrococcales bacterium
ATGACCGGGACCTGGTCGCGGAACCACTCGCCGATGTTCTTGGCTTCGTTGTAGGTGCGCGGATGGATCGTGGTGATCCGATTGAGAGGACCGACCTCGGCGTCACGGACCACTGCAGCGACCGGACGCCGAGATGTGGGTAGGGCCGTCACGGCAGCCGTGTGCTCTCCCCCGTCATCGGCCTGCTCCGGCTCCTCGTAGCCGTCGTAGCCGTCGTAGCGATCGTGACGAGGGTCTACTTCGGTGAGTCCGAGGTACTCCATCGTCTTGCGCAGCGCCCCAGCCATGGCCAACTCCCAAACGTCGATTGCGGTCACGCTCGACGTTACAGACGTGACGAGCGGGAACCGCGGATTACCGGGCCGAAACCCAGGCGTGTCGCACGTCGAGTGGCAGTGAGGGGGACGTGCGTGCCGCTCTCAGGCACGCCCGCTCTCGGGGCCGCGCATCACGATCACACCGGCAAAGCGCCCCGTCCGGCCGTCTCGGCGATACGAATACAGGCCGTGATCCTCGCGGGTACACCCTGGGAGCCATTGCACCGCAACTCCTTGCATCGACAGTTGCTCGACGACTCCCGACGCCACGTCGATGGCGTGCGTGCCCACCCAGGACCGTGCGGCGCTGGCCGGGCTCGACACCGCGGCCTCGCGCGCCATCGCTGCCGGCACCTCGTAGCACCTGCCGCATACGGAGGGACCGACGACGGCGCGGATCTCATCGGCGCCGAGCCGGCGCATCCGAGCCAGGGCCTCCTTCATGATCCCGGCGATCATCCCGGGACGGCCCGCGTGAACCGCTCCGACGACGCCGGCCGATGCGTCGTGGAGCAGGACCGGGACACAGTCGGCCACGAGGACGGCCAGCGCGAGGTCGGGGACGGCCGTGATGATCCCGTCGGCCGTCGGCACGTCGCCGGCCCAAGGCCCGGCGACGGGCAGGACAGTGGTGCCGTGGACCTGCGCCATGAACAGCAACCGGTCTCGCGGGACGCCGATGGCATCGGACAGGCGCACGCGGTTGGTTTCGACGGTCTCGATGGAGTCTCCGACATGGCCACCGAGATTGAGGCCGGTGTAGGGGGCCTCCCCGACCCCTGCATCACGGCCGGTGATCCACGCTTCGATCATCGGCCGTCCGGGCGCCGGCGAACCGAGGATCGAGTGCCAGCGGAACACGCGTGGCCCGCGGCTGCTACTTGAGGAAGTCGGGGACGTCGAGCTCGTCGCTCTCCTCGAACGTCACCTGCCGAGGCGGCTGCCCAGCCGGGGCGGACTGCCCAGCCGAAGCCTGCGTGGAGGCGGAAGCGGGACGCCCGTCCTGCGACTGATCGTCCTGCCGCCCCCCTGCTACGCGGACGCCCTGCTGGGCGCCGTTGCCCTGCGATATCGGGGTCGGGGACGGCTGGCGCTGTCCGGCCATCTGGCCATGGCTCCGGTCATCCTCACGCTTGCTGGGGCCACCACTGTCGAAACCGGCCGCGATGACGGTGACCCGGACTTCGTCGCCGAGGGCGTCGTCGATGACGGCTCCGAAGATGATGTTGGCCTCGGGGTGTGCGGCCTCCTGGACGAGACGGGCCGCCTCGTTGATCTCGAACAGACCCAGGTCCGAGCCGCCCTGGACCGAGAGCAGCACCCCGTGCGCCCCATCGATGGAGGCCTCGAGGAGCGGAGAGCTGATGGCCAGTTCGGCGGCCTGCACGGCCCGGTCCTCGCCCCGGGCCGAACCGATGCCCATCAGCGCCGAGCCCGCACCCTGCATGACCGACTTGACGTCGGCGAAGTCGAGGTTGATCAGTCCCGGCGTCGTGATGAGGTCGGTGATGCCCTGGACTCCGGAGAGGAGCACCTGGTCGGCCGACCGGAAGGCATCCATCATCGACACGTTGCGGTCACTGATCGACAGGAGCCGATCGTTGGGGATGACGATAAGGGTGTCGACGTCCTCGCGGAGGCTGCTGATGCCCGACTCTGCCTGATTGGCGCGGCGCCGCCCCTCGAACGTGAAGGGGCGGGTCACCACACCGATGGTCAGGGCACCGAGACCCTTGGCGATGCGGGCCACGACCGGTGCACCGCCGGTCCCCGTGCCACCGCCTTCACCCGCGGTGACAAAGACCATGTCGGCCCCCTTGAGGACCTCCTCGATCTCTTCCGTGTGGTCCTCGGCTGCCTTCTTGCCGACCTCCGGGTCGGCTCCTGCGCCGAGGCCGCGGGTGAGCTCACGGCCCACGTCGAGCTTGACATCGGCGTCGCTCATGAGCAGCGCCTGCGCATCGGTGTTGATGGCGATGAACTCGACGCCCTTGAGGCCGACATCGATCATCCGGTTGATGGCGTTGACGCCACCACCACCGATGCCGACGACCTTGATGACGGCCAAGTAATTCTGCGGTGCTGGTGCCACGTGCGTGGGCCTTCCTGAGTGGTGGAGCTCAAACGACGACGAATCTCGTGGCCGCATCAAGTGCAACTCTCAACGTCGAGGTAAAGGTTACAGTTTGATCACGAACCGTTGAGGCGACGGTATGCGGTGCGGCACGTCCGAGCAACCCAGGCTCCGGCGTGTCGCCGCATGGGTTGCCCGAACCCGTCACCATTCGTGGCAGGAAGCCTCTGTGGTCACATTCACCACACCCGCCACATCTGCACTGGATGGCCACGGCTGCGCCGTTCAGCCCGTTCAGCCCGTTCAATCCGCTCAGTCCGCTCAGCGGGTGATGGGCGAGCTCGGCACGCTGACGTCGATGACCGTTCCCGGCTGTTCGGCAAGGATCGCCACGAGCCGGGACTTGGTCTGCTCCGCACCCTGACCACCCCAGACAACGGTGCGCCGGCCGGCCTTCGTGCTCAGGCTCAGGGTCACGTGGTCGGCAGCAGTCACGGTGATCTCGGAGACCTCCCCTCGCGTGGTCGCATCCAACGCCCGCACCGCGCGGACGGCAGCCTTGAGCCCCGCCGGGGTGACCTGAGCGGGAGCGGAATCCGGCGAGCCATCCGTGCCGGGATCCGGACCGGGCGTGACCACCGGCACACCCTCGGGAGCCGCCGCCACGGTGCGGAACCTCACACCGTCCTCGTCCACGAGCTCGAGGTCACCCGCGGCGTTCTTCAGCGCCAGGGCGGCGATCCTCGGCCTCACGGAGATGACGATCGTGTGCGGCAGCCTGCGTGATACGGCCACAGTGGAATAGATCCGGTGCTCGATCAGACGCTGGGCGACCGCTTCCGTGTCGACCCGCATGATCGGGGTCCCCATCCTCACCTGGGCGACCCGCCTCACCTCTGGCGCCGCGCTCGCTCGCGTCCCCTCGACGCGGACCGTGGTGACCGTCACCCACGAGCTGAACCAGCCGAGCCAGAGCAGGCCCCCGACGAGCACGACGAGTCCGAGCGCGATGCCTGCCAGCAGCTTGGGACGCCGTCGAGCAGCGGCCGCCCTGCGCTCGAAGCGATCGCGAGCCGATCGCCGTCCGGTGCGGCTCGAGCCGGCGGTGCCGCCTGCCCGCAACAGGCCCGAGGAGTGTCGTGTCCGAGTCTTCACGACCCCTCCTCGCGGAGCCGACGCAGGATCTCGGGCCCGACCAGCGTGACATCGCCGGCCCCGACGGTCAGCACGAGGTCACCGCCACGCACGAGCCCGACGACGACTCCCGCCACGTCGGACCACGACGGGACGTAGTGGACTTCGGCGCCCGGATTGGCGATCCGGACAGCGTCGGCGACCAGACTCCCCGAGACACCCGGCATGGGGTCCTCCCGCGCGGCATAGACGTCCATGACGAGCACGATGTCGGCGGGGCCGAGCCCGGCCCCGAGCTCGGTCGCGAAGTCGCGTGTCCGGCTGTAGAGATGCGGCTGGAAGACGACGACCAGCCGCCCCTCGCCGCCCACCAGGGTCTTGGCCGTCTCGACGACCGCCGCGACCTTGCCGGCATTGTGGGCGTAGTCGTCCACGAGGGAGATCCCGTGGACCGTGCCCTTGGGCTCGAATCGGCGGCGGGTGCCGGTGAAGGAGGCGATGCCGGCGAGGACCCGGTCGGGTTCCTGGGCGAGCCCATGGACGGCGGCGGCATAGACGGCGGCGGCGTTGAGCGCGTTGTGCCTGCCCGGCACCCCGAGCGTGAGGCGATCGGACGCCCCCACGCCACGCTGGCGCCCACGGCCCAGCCCACGGTCGGCGATCCGCACGGTCGAGGTGAGCCCGTGAGCGGCATACTCGTGCAACTGCAGGTCGGAGCTGCCCGAGAAGCCGTAGGTGAGTACCCGGATGCCGTCCTCCCGTGCTCGCGTTGCCAACCGGGCGGCACCGGCATCGTCGGCGCACGTGACCAGCAAGCCCCCCGGTCGGATCGTGCGGACGAAGGTCTCGTACGCCGCCTCCAAAACCTTAAATGTATGGTAGAAGTCGAGATGGTCGGCCTGGACGTTCGTGACGACCGCGACCTCGGGCCGGTAGACGATGAAGGAGCCGTCGCTCTCGTCGGCCTCGACGACGAAGATGTCGTCCGCGCCGCTGTGCGCGTTGGTGCCGTGCTTGGCCAACTCGCCTCCCACCGCGAAGGAGGGATCGAGACCACACCCCTGCAGGGCCACGGCGAGCATCGAGGTCGTCGTCGTCTTGCCGTTGGCACCGGCGATGGCGACGGTCCGCCGCCCGTGCAGCAGCGCGGCCAGGCCCTGAGCCCGATGCAGGACCGGCACGCCTCGCTCTCTTGCGGCCATCAGCTCGACATTGTCCTCGCGGATGGACGAGGACATGACGATCGTGTCGGCCCCGGCCTGATGAGCGCGATCGAACCCGACGTGGACGACGGCGCCCTCGCGAGCGAGGGCGGTGAGGACCGGGACCGGCCTGGCATCGGTCCCCGACACCTCGATTCCGCGGGCGAGCATGATCCGAGCCACCCCGGACATGCCCGCCCCGCCGATGGCGAGGAAGTGCACGCGCCCGAGGGCCTCGGCCGGTGGCGTCGGGGCCCGATAGTCGAAGCGGGCAGCTGCGAAAGGGTCCTGCACAGTCGGCTCGTGCACAGTCGGCTCGTGCACAGTCGGCTCGTGCACGGCCCTGTCAGAGCCGGTCACTGCCGGCTCCTACACGCCGTGTCGACGAGGTCGGCCAGTCGTTCGTCTGCCGATGCCTCTCCCAGGCTCTTGGCCGCGTCCGCCATCTGTCGGAGCCGGAGGCCATCGGTGACCAGTGGGACAAGCTCGCGCTCTATCCACTCTGCGGTCATGTCGATGTCGTCGACGAGGACGCCTCCACCGGCCGCGACCACCTCGGTAGCGTTGAGACGCTGCTCGCCATTGCCGATGGGAAGCGGTACGTAGACGGCCGGCAGCCCGACAGCGGTCAACTCACAGACCGTGTTGGCGCCGGAACGCGCCACGACGAGGTCCGCGGCGCTGTAGGCCAGCTCCATCCGGTCGGCGTACGGGATGACGACATAGGGAGCACCGATGGCCGGAACGTCCGGGACGAAGTCCTTGTCGACGCCCGTCACATGCAACACCTGGACCCCGGCAGCGCTCAAGGTCTGAGACCGCGCCGCGAAGGCGTCGTTGAGACGTTTGGCGCCGAGCGATCCGCCGGTGACCAGGACCGTGGGCCACTGCCCGTCGAGGCCGAACCGTTCGAGTGCCTCCGCACGCATCGCCTCTCGGTCCAGCGTGGCGATCTCCCGGCGCAGGGGCATCCCGAGCGGGGTCGCATGTGGCAGCGTCGTGCTGGCGAAAGAGGTTGCGACATAGGGGGTCCATCGCGCGCCGAGCCGGTTGGCGAGGCCCGGCTTGGCATTCTGCTCGTGGATGACGATGGGGACCTTGCGGCGCCGAGCGGCGATGTATGCCGGGGTGCTCACATAGCCCCCGAAGCCGACGACCACCTCTGCCCCGGACTCCTCGATGGCGCGGCCGGCCGCCTCCACCGCAGCCTTGAGCCGGCCCGGCAGGCGCAGCAGGTCGAGGCTCGTACGGCGCGGCAACGGCACCTTTGTCACGAACATCACCTCGAAGCCGCGGGCCGGGACGAGACGCGCCTCGAGACCGACCTTCGTGCCGAGGGCGGTGATCCTGATCCCCGGGTGACGGCGCACCAGCGCGTCGGCAAGTGCGAGCAGCGGCGAGACGTGTCCGGCGCTGCCCCCTCCCGCGAGCAGGACGGAGGTGGGCGAGGACAGCGGAATCACCGACTTCTGCGTTGGGACGAACGGGACGGCAGCACGGCCAACGAGGACTTGAGGATACTCGGCCTGGCCGCCAGCAGTGACCGGCAACCGGGCTCGTTGCGGGCGAACGACAGCAATATACCTATCGCGAAGAGCGCCATGACGAGAGAGGACCCGCCGGCGGACACCAGCGGCAGGGGCACTCCGATGACCGGGATGACGCCGATGACGGCACCGATGTTGATCAACGCCTGGCCGAGCAGCCAGGCCATGATGCCGCCCGCCGCGATGCGGACGAAGCGATCCTGGGTGCGCATGACCAGCCGGTAGCAGGCCCAGGAGAGCATTCCGAAGAGGAAGAGGATCATCAGCGTTCCGGGGAGGCCGAGCTCCTCGCCGATGATCGCGAAGATGAAGTCGTTGTGGGCCTCGGGTAGCCAGGACCACTTCTCCTTGGAGGCGCCGAGGCCGACGCCCCACCACCCGCCATCGGCAAGCGCGTAGAGGCCGTGCACGGACTGACCGCACGCACCATCCGGGTCGAGCCGGCACTCAGGCGAGAGCCAGTTGGTGATCCGAGCCATCCGGTTGCCGCTCGTCAGCACCATGGCCACGACGCCGGCCGCGCCGAGCAGGCCCGCCCCGACGAACAACCTCGCCGGGGCGCCGGCCACCGCCAGGACCGCCGCGATGATCATCAGCAGGACCAGTCCCGTGCCCAGATCGTGGCCGGCGAGGACGAGCGCGAGCACGAGGACCGAGACCGGGATGAGGAACGGCAGGATCGCGTGCCGGACCTGACCCACGAGCGCGCCCTTGTTGGCAAAGACGAGCGCACCGACGAGCACGAGCGCGACCTTGGCCAGCTCGGACGGCTGGATGCTGATGGGGCCGAGCCCGATCCAGTTGCGGTTGCCGTTGACGGCATACCCGAGCCCCGTGAACACGAGGACCTGGAGCCCGACCGCGGCCGCAAGCAGCGGGATGGCGAGACGCTTCCACCACAGCACGGAGACCCTGGCCGCGACCGCACCCGCCATGGTCCCGACCACCGCGAACAGCGCCTGACGCAGGAAGATCGAGTAGGACTCGCCGTCCCGCAACATCGACGAGACGCTGGAGGCAGAGAAGACCATGATGAGGCCGATGGCGACGAGCGTGGTGGCCGTGCCGAGGATGAGGTAGTAGGTGGTCACCGGGGACTCGAGCCTGCCGATGATCAGCAGACCTCGAGAGCCCTCGTCGATCGAACGGTCCCTGGGGGGTGCGCCCGCCGGGCCCCCCGCCCGGGGCGAGGCCTTGCCGGAGGTCTTGGATGACGGCGCAGTCGTCGGGCTCATCCGCCTCCACCCTCCGCGATGTACCGCAGCACCGCCTCCTCGAAGGCGTCGCCTCGGGCTTCATAGTTGGTGAACATGTCCATCGATGCCGCCGCGGGTGCGAGCAGCACGACGTCACCTGGGACGGCGAGACGGGCAGCGTGACCGACGACGACATTCATGGCACCAGTGTCGGTCGAGTCCACATCGACGACGGGGACATCGGGCGCGTGTCGGCGCAGAGCCTCCGCGATCGCGGCCCGGTCGGCACCGAGCAGGACGACACCGCGCAACCGGGCGGCTATCTGCGCGACGAGCAGATCGACGGCGGCGCCCTTGAGGAGCCCACCGGCGATCCACACGACGCTGTCGAAGGCCTGCAAGGCTGCACCCGCCGCATGGGGGTTGGTCGCCTTCGAGTCATTGACCCACCGGATCCCTTGCGAGCGAGCGACATCGGCGAGCCGGTGCCGCTCTGGCCGGAAGGCGCGCAACCCATCACGAACGGACAGCGGCCCGACGCCGTAGGCACGGGCGAGGGCTGCGGCCGCCAGCGCGTTGGACACGTAGTGCGGGGCGACCGAAGGCGCGTCGCCGCGCAGGTCATCGAGGGTGCACAGCTCGGCCGCAGAGCGCTGCCGTTGCTCGATGAAGGCCCGGTCGGCCAGCACGTCATCGACCACACCGAGCTCGGACGGTGCCGGGATCCCGGTGGTGAAGCCGATCGCCCGGCAGCCTTCGATGACCTCCGCATCCCGGACGAGCTGCTCGGTCTGCAGATCGTGGACGTTGTAGATGCAGGCCACGTGCGTGTTGGCGTAGACCTTGCCCTTGGTGCGCAGATACGCCTCGTAGGAGCCGTGCCAGTCGAGATGGTCGGGAGCGACGTTGAGGCAGGCCGACGCGACCGGGGAGATCGACCGTTGCCAGTGCAACTGGAAGCTCGACAGCTCCACGGCGAGGACATCGAAGGGCTGAGGGTGCAGGACCGCCTCGAGGATCGGTGTCCCGACGTTGCCCGCGGAGCTCGCTCGCAGGCCGGCCGCGCGAAGGATCGAGGCGAGCATGTTGACCGTGGTCGTCTTACCGTTGGTGCCGGTCACCGTGAGCCACGGCGCCGCAACCGCCCGGGCCCGCATCCGCCAGGCGAGCTCGACCTCACCCCAGACCGGTAGGTCGGCCGCCGCAGCCGCCAGCATGAGAGGGTCGTGAGGGGGCACACCCGGTGACGTGACGACGAGCTCGGTCCCCTCGGGCGGCGCGTGGAGGTGTTCGGGTCCCAGCCGCACATCGACCCCGAGAATCTCGAGCACCCGCCCGCGATCGATGATCACCTCGGTCGCATCGCGCGAGACCGCCGTGACCCGCGCGCCGCGCTCGGCCAGGGCATCCGCGGCAGCGAAACCGGAGACACCGAGGCCGACAACGAGGACGTTCAGCCCGGACCAGTCGGCGTCCCGGTGGGTCAGCCCCTCGCGAGGCTCGTAGGCCGGGTCGTAGCTCATGAGCTCCCCACCACCCATTCGGCGTAGAAGATCCCGAGGCCGAGCGCGACGAAGAGTCCGGCAACGATCCAGAAACGGATGACGATGGTGACCTCGGCCCAGCCCACGAGCTCGAAATGGTGCTGCAACGGCGCCATCCGGAAGACCCGCTTGCCGGTGGACTTGAACGAGGCGACCTGGATGATGACCGACAGCGTGATGATGACGAAGAGCCCGCCGAGGATGATGACGAGCAGTTCGGTCCGGGTCGTGATCGCCAGACCGGCGAGCACCCCGCCGAGCGCGAGCGAGCCCGTGTCGCCCATGAAGATCTTGGCCGGCGACGCATTCCACCAGAGGAACCCGAAGCAGGCGCCCATCCCGGCCGCCGCCACGAGCGCCAGATCGTGCGAGTCGCGCACCTCGTAGCACTTGATGCCCGGGTTGATCTGACAGTTCTGGTTGAAGGTCCACAGGCTGATGAGGACGTAGGCGCCGAAGACCATCGTCGAGACCCCGGTCGCCAGCCCGTCGAGCCCGTCGGTGAGGTTCACACCGTTGGACGTGCCGGCGATCATCAGGTTGGCCCAGATGACGAAGAGCAGCGTCCCGAGGATGGTCCCGGCGAAGGCGAGGTTGATGTTGGTGTCACGGACGAAGGAGATGAAAGGAGAGGCGGGCGTGCGGTACTGGCTGTTGGGGAACTGCAGTGCGAGCGCGGCGAAGATGACGCCGACAAGCCCCTGCCCGGCGAGCTTCTCCCTGGAGCGAAGCCCCAGACTGCGCTGCTTGCTGATCTTGATGTAGTCATCGAGGAAGCCGACGATCCCGAGCCCTGTCATGAGGAAGAGGACGAGCACCCCACTTGCCGATGGTGGCGTGAGGGTGGCGAGGTGAGCGAGCAGGTAGGCCCCCAGCATCGACCCGATGATGACCGCACCCCCCATCGTGGGCGTGCCGCGTTTGGTGTGATGCGAGGTGGGGCCGTCGTCGCGGATGAACTGACCGTAGCCACGCTTGACGAGGAACCTGATGAACAGCGGGGTGCCGAGCAGTGAGAAGACGAGGGAGAACGCCGCCGCAGCCAGGACCCCCTTCACCGCGCCGTCCCCTCTCCGGCAAGCCGGTCACCGAGCCACCGCAGGCCGCTGTCGCGGCTCGACTTGAGCAGGACGACATCGCCTGGCCGCAGCCGTTCGCTGAGCAGGTCGTACGCCTCGTCGAGGCTGTCCACCCATTCGGTGATCTCAAGGCTCCCGAAGGCCCTGGCCCCGTCGCCGACCGCCACGAGGCGATCGATGCCCAACCCGGCGGCATACGACGCGACGCTCGCGTGCTCGGCATCGCTGCCTTCCCCCAGCTCGAGCATCTCCCCGAGCACCGCCCAGCGTCGCCCGGACGTGGCCATGGCCGCGAGGGCATCGAGCGCGGCCCGCATCGAGTCGGGGTTGGCGTTGTAGGCGTCGTTGACGACGATCACCCCGTCGGGGCGCTCGGTCACCTCCATCCGCCAGCGACTCACCGGCCCCGCCGCGGCGAGCCCCGCCGCCACCTGGTCGAGGGTGAGGCCGAGCTCCAGTGCGGCAGCGGCCACCGCAAGTGAGTTACCGACGTGGTGGGCCCCGCTGTGCTGCAAGGTGATTCTCGTGCGCCCTTGGTGACAGACGAGGTCGTATGCCGCTCTCCCCCGCTCATCGAGGACGACGTCCTCTGCGCGCACGTCCGCCTCAGGCGCCAGGCCGACGAGCCGCACCCGTGAGGGCAGCCCGGCGGCCATGCCTGCGACGATCGGATCGTCCGCGTTGAGGACGCTGAGGCCGGCGGCCGGGACGGCGCGCGGCAGCTCGGCCTTGGCGCGCCCGATGGCTTCGCGCGAGCCGAACTCACCGACGTGTGCGCTCCCGACGTTAAGGACGATGGCGATCTGCGGAGGCGCGATCCGGGTGAGGTAGGCGATGTGACCGATCCCACGTGAGCCCATCTCGGCGATGAGGAAACGGGTCGTCGGCGTCACGCGGCATACGGTCAACGGCACGCCGATCTCGCCGTTGAGCGAGGCCACCGGAGCGACGGTCTCGGCGACCGTCTCGAGCACCGATGCGAGGAGGTCCTTGGTGCTCGTCTTGCCGGACGAGCCGGTGATGCCGATGACCCGCAGCTCGGGCACCCGGTCGATCACTCCTCTGGCCAGCGCGCCGAAGGCGGTCTGGACATCGTCGACGACGACACACGGCAGCTCGTCGACGACCCGCGAGGTCAGTGCCGCGACCGCGCCTTGCCGGGCGGCGGCACCGACATACCCGTGACCGTCGGCATGCTCTCCGATGCGTGCGACGTAGAGGCCACCGGGGCCGCACTCGCGCGAGTCGGTGGTCACGGGCCCGTCGATGATGAGGGTGCCGGGAGCTCGCGTCCCGTGGATGGTCCCGCCGGTGAGGTCGCGGATCTCCTCGAGGGCAAGGGCGATCATGCTCCCGCTCCCCCCTCGATGGCAGCCTCGATGGCGACTCTGACGGCGTCGTGGTCATCGAACGGACGGATCACACCGTGGATCTCCTGGCCCTTCTCGTGCCCCTTGCCGAGCACGACCACCGTGTCGACCCTGCCGGCGCGCCCTGGCTCCGCTCGAGTAGCGCCGGTCTCGGCACCGGTCTTGGCACCGGCGACCGCCAGCGCAATCGCCTCGGTGATCGCACGAGACCGGCTGCCACCGTCGACGACCTCACCCGAGGCGGCCTCCCCCGAGGCGATCAGACACCGTGCTCCGTCCGCGACGGCCGACCGGATGGCGGCCGGGTCCTCGGAGCGTGGGTTGTCGTCGGTGACGACGACGACGTCGGCCCGGCGGGCAGCTGCTGCTCCCATGGCGCCGCGCTTGCCGTGGTCGCGGTCGCCACCCGCGCCGAGGACCGCGATGAGTCGTCCCGTCGTCGAGGGGCGCAGCGCGGCAAGGGCCGCGTCCACGGCGTCGGGTGTGTGCGCGTAGTCGACGATGCACCGCGGCAGGTCCGCGCCACCCTCGACGACGACCTCCATGCGGCCGGGCACTGTCGGTGGCGACGCCATGGCGATCGCCACGTCGGCCGGCTCGATGCCGCATTCGAGCAGAGCCAGGGCGGCCAGGGCGGTGTTGGTGATGTTGAAGGTTCCTGGCAGGTGTGAGACCAGATCGAGCGTGAGGCCGTCCCTCATCCGGGTCAGCGAGAACGCGCCGTCGACGTCCGACTGCACCTGCCAGTCCGCGTCGACCGGCGCCGGCGCCGCCGTGGAGAGGGTGGAGAGGGTGCTCACGGGGATCGCGGTCTCGGCGGCGAGACGAGCACCCCACTCGTCATCGACGCAGATCACCCCGCGCCCGGCACGCTCCGGCGTGAAGAGAGCCGCCTTGGCCCCGAAGTACTCCTCCATCGAGTGGTGGAAGTCGAGGTGGTCCTGGGAGAGGTTGGTGAACAGGGCGACGTCGAAGCGGACGCCGTCGACCCGGTGCAGCGCGAGCGCGTGGCTCGAGACCTCCATGACGCAGTCGTCGACGTCGCGTTGACGCATCACTGCGAGGATGGCATGCAGGTCGGTCGTCTCGGGCGTGGTGCGCACGGAGTCCAGACGCGCGTCACCGATGCGGGTCTCCACCGTCCCGATGAGGCCGGTCCGGTGGCCGTGGCAACGCAGGGCGGCCTCGATGAGGTAGGCGGTCGTCGTCTTGCCGTTGGTGCCGGTGATGCCGATCATCGTCAGGTCCGTCGACGGGTTGCCGTAGACGACCGATGCGATCGAGCCGAGAATCGCCCGCGGCGCCGGCACCACGAGCACCGGCACAGCCGGCCTCGGCCCGAGCTGCTCGTGGTCCCCCCCGGCGAGGAGCTTCGTGCCGGCGAGGAGCTTCGCGCCGGCGGGATCGGTGAGGACCGCCACCGCACCGTGGGCGATCGCGTCGGCGGCGAAGCCGGCGCCATGGACGTTGAAACCGGGGAGTGCGGCATAGAGGTCACCGGGGAGGACCGAACGGCTGTCGAGCGTCACTCCGGTCACCGTGATGCCCGTGGCGTCCGGTGTCCCTGCGATCGTCTCCACGAGTCGCGTCAGCTCGACGAGAGGGACGCCCGAGGTGTCAGGACGAATCGGATCGGGTGGCACGTCAGCCAAACTTACAGGCCGTCACGTCTCGCCCGGGCATCGCTAAGGACCGTCGGGTCCGAGTCGGACAGCGCCTTCTTGGCGAACACGTGATAGTGGCGTGCGGACGGCGTGCTGGGCGCCTCGTTGTCGCGCTCGATGAGGTAGGTCATCACCTGGTTGAAGACCGGTCCGGCGAGGGCGCCGCCGAACATGCCTGACGTGGGCTTCTGGATGAATACACCGACGACGTACTTCGGCTTCTCCGCCGGGGCGTAGCCGATGAAGGATGCGGTGAACCCGTCGTAGCGCCTCAGTGCGTCGTCGTAGCGATCCGCTGTGCCCGTCTTCCCGGCGACCCGGTACCCAGGGATTCTCGCATCTCGTGCCGTCCCCTGCGGTCCGGTGACCTCCTCGATCATCCGGCTGAGCGTGGCCGCGGTGTCGCCGGAGACGACGCGTACGCTCGCCGGCGGCGTGGCAGGCACGAAGGTGCCGCTGTCGTTGTCGACTCCCTCGACGAGCGTCGGGGGCATGCGCACCCCGCCGTTGGCGATGGTCTGGTACATCGCCGTGGCCTGGACCGCGGTGACGGAGTATCCCTGCCCGAAGAGCACCCCGTAGCGCTGCTGGGAGCCCCACGAGGAGGCGGCCGCGAGCACACCGGTCGACTCGCCGGGGAAGCCCACCGCCGTCCGCGTGCCGACCCCGAACTTGCGGTAGTAGGCCTCCATCGTCGCTGCCGGGACCCGCTCCCCGATGAGGACCGTGCCGATGTTGGAGGACTTGCCGATGACGCCGGTCGCCGTGAGGTATTCGGTCGGGTGGTCCTCGTTGTCCTTGAAGTTCCCACCGCCGCGGGCCAGGCGGTTCGGCACGATGACGCCGGTGTCCGGCGTGATCGCCTTCTCCTCGAGGGCTGCGGCCAGCGTCATCAGCTTGCCCGTCGAGCCGGGTTCGAAGGCGTCGTTGAAGGCCACGTTGTCAAGGTTGCCGCGATGGGCCTTCGCCAGGTCGTTGGGGTCGAAGGACGGATAGCTCGCCGCGGCCCGTACCTTGCCGGTCGCCACCTCGAGAACCACGGCGCTGCCCGACTCGGCCCCCACCGCATCGACCTGCTTGGCAAGGGCATTCTGGGCATACCACTGCAGGTCGGAGTCGATCGTCAGCCGGACGTCGCGGCCGTTGACGACGGGGGTGTCCACCCTCTCGGAGCCCGGGATGATGTGGCCGTCGCGGGCCTGCTCGGCCACGGTCGTCCCCGGCTCGCCGGCGAGCGACGAATTGAGCATCAGCTCGACGCCACCCCCCGCGGACTGGTCGGAGGGCTTGACGAAGCCGACGAGCTGGCCGAGCGCCATTCCGGAGGGGTAGACGCGCGTTGCGGTCCGCTCGGCCCCGATCCCAGGCACCCCCAGGGACCGGATCTCCCGCCAGACGGACGGATTGACGTTCTTCTTGACGATGACGTAGCGCGTGCCTCTGCGGGTGAACAGCGGGATCAGCGAGGACTTGTCCATCCCGAGCAGCGGCGCGAGGGTGGACGCGGCACCGGGCACACCAACCTCGGTGCGAGCCCCGTCGATCGTCACGGTGTACTTGCGCACCGCCGTTGGGTCGACGACCACGGTGAAGCGCTCGACGCTCTCGGCGAGCACCGTGCCTCGGGTGTCGAGGATGGCGCCGCGCATGGCCGGTGTGATGGTCTTGACCGATCGTTTGCTGAGGGCGGCCGCCTGAGTCGCCGACGCGTCGAAGGCCTGGACCCGGAACAGCTGCGCGGCCAGGATCGCCAGCGCGAAGAGCCCGGTGACGAGCATCACGCGCATCCGGCGCCGAGGGTTGGCCCCCGCGAGACGTAGCCGACGCCGGGACCTGCGCGACTGCCGGGGCCGCCGTGACTCCTGGGGCCCTTTGAGGGTGGCTGGACCGCGGCTTCTCGACACCGCCGGACCCCGACCTCGTGACGGGCCGCGGGCCGGGCCGCGCGGCCGGGTACTTCCGGGCCCGGAGGCTTCGCGGGACACCGAGTGCGGGGGCGGGGTTCCCCGCGGTGCGCGGCGGGGG
>JAKDLQ010000284.1 GCA_030452775.1 Micrococcales bacterium
CCGACCTGTCCTGGGACGACACCGTCCGGCTCGACCTCTACTACGTCGACAACTGGTCGATCGTGCAGGACCTGACGATCCTCATGCGCACCGCACAGGCCGTCGTCCGCTCCAGCGGCGCCTACTGAGCGCACCCGAGCCGGCTGGCACGGCGGCATACGACCATTCACTCCGTATGCCGCCGTGCTGGCCAACTCGCGTCAGCGCGGCTTGCCGACGGACGGCGCACTGGCCGCGGACAGGTCGCGCAGGGTGGCGCGCAGCGCGGCCTCGGCGTCCACGCCCGCGGCTCGCGCCCGGATCACGAGTCCGAGCAGCTCCGCGCCGAAGCCGCTTGCCGACGCAGCGCTCTCGACGAGGTCGACCTGCCCGGCGCGAGTGAGGCGGCGGACGTACATGTCGGCGCGGGCGAGCGCCGGCAGGGATGCGGGTAAGCCGTCGAGTGGGTGGGTCCTCTCCTGCTTCTCCCCCGCCTTGATCGCCTCCCAGTTGCTCTCCACGGTGTCGGTGTCAGCGGCCTCGACATCGGCGAAGACATGCGGATGACGCCGCACGAGCTTGTCGACGAGCCCGCCGGCCACAGCGTCGATGTCGAACGGCTCACTCGGATGATCCTGCGCCACCCGGGACTGGAACGCGATCTGGAGCAACAGGTCTCCGAGCTCCTCCTGCATGTGCCTCCGGTCTCCCGACTCGATCGCCTCGACCGCCTCGTGGGTCTCCTCGATGAGGTAGGGCACGAGGCTCTCGTGGGTCTGCTCGGCATCCCATGGGCATCCGCCCGGGGAGCGCAGCCGGTCCATGACCGCGACGACGTCGAGCAGGCGGGCGCCCGGCACGTCGAAGGAGCCGATGAGCAGCTGAACCTCAGGAGGCTCCGGCAGGCGGCTCACCTCGGCCGCGATCGCATCGGAGAGACCCGGGTCTCCGTCGGACGACCCGATCCAGACGAGGTCCGCCTCGTCTGCGGCCGACACGAGGGCCCGAGCGAGGGAGGCGGGGTCGGTGATCTCTGTCGGGGTGACGGCGACCCCCTCCCGAGCCACGGCTGCTGCCTGGGGCTCGCCGGGGCGCCCCCACACGGCCGCTTGCCGCAGCCCGGACCACGCCGCCTGGCTGAGCAACCCTGGCGCGACTCGTGGCGAGGTGACGAGGAGGCTGAGGCGGCCGGTCACGTGCGCGCTGGGCTCACTTCGCCGGGGCGAGCCAGTCGGGCTGGGCCGCACCGAGGGTGAAGTAGAGCGGTCCGTCGTTGGTTTTCTTGATCTCGCCGTACTTCGGGTTGAGGGAGATCTGGGCGGTATCGAGCGCCTTGCGGTAGGCCTGCACGTCGGCGGGGGTCATGGTGTCCGACGTCATGAGGGCCGCGGTCTGGACCGTGTCCTTGGTCGCCTGGCTGGCATCGGGGATCCCGGCCAGGAGGGCCGCGTAGGACGGATTGGGCTGCCAACGCCCGGACGTGTCGCTCACCTCCTTGACCAGCGGTGCGGCGATGAGGAACACGACGGCGTTGTCCTGGTCGAGGCCGGCTGGGGCGAGCTGCTCGGCCGCCGACTGGACCGCGTCCTGAGGGATGACCTCGTCGTTGACGATCGCCGCGGCCTGCTGCCTGGTCTCCATGCCGCATCCGCTGAGCAGCCCGAGTGCGCTGATACCGGCGATGGCGGCAGTCACGAGCCGACCGGCCGACCTCCCTGAGCGAGCCTTCACTGATTCCTCCTGGTGACGATGCGAGTGACATCCTACGATGCCGTGGCCGAGGCCCCCGCCCGGGAGCTCATCTCGGCGATGTCATCGAGCAGGACCGCCCCGATGAGCTGCCTGGCCCACACCAGGATGTCGGTGTTGCGCAAGGGCTTGCCGCCCACTCTCGCCGTCATCGGCACCGGGACGAGGATGGTCCCGAGGGCCTCCTTGATGATCGTGCCGGGGTAGAGGCGCATGAGGCGCAGTTGCCGGCTCTCTGGCAGCTGCGTGACCGGGCCGAAGCGGACCAGCTTGCCCTGCACCGCGATGTCGGCGACCTTGGCTCGCCGCGCGACGACACGCAGGCGGGCCACCTCGAGAAGGTTGCCCACCGGCTCCGGCGGCGGGCCGTAGCGATCACGCAGCTCGGCCTCGATGTCGTCGACGGCCTCGAACGTCTCGACGGTCGCGAGCTTCTTGTAGGCCTCGAGCCGCAGCCGCTCCCCCGGCACATAGTCATGCGGCAGGTGACCGTCGACCGGGAGCTCGATCTTGATCTCGGCGGGCAGGTCGCGCGCCTCGCCCCGGTAGTCGGCCACGGCCTCGCCGATGAGGCGCACGTAGAGGTCGAAGCCGACTCCTGCGATGTGTCCGGACTGCTCACCGCCGAGCAGGTTGCCTGCGCCGCGGATCTCGAGGTCCTTCATGGCCACGGCCATGCCCGAGCCGAGGTCGGTGTGGCTGGCGATCGTCCGGAGCCGGTCGTGCGCGGTCTCGGTGAGCGGCTTCTCAGGCGGGTAGAGGAAGTAGGAGTAGGCGCGCTCACGTCCACGGCCCACGCGGCCACGCAGCTGATGCAGCTGGGACAGGCCCATGAGGTCGGCGCGTTCGACGATGAGGGTGTTGGCGTTGGAGATGTCCAGGCCGGTCTCGACGATCGT
>JAKDLQ010000285.1 GCA_030452775.1 Micrococcales bacterium
ACCAGGTGCCGGTCATCATGAACCTCAGCGACATGGACGACGCCGACGCCAAGCGCCTCGTCGACTTCGCCGCCGGTCTGGTGTTCGGACTCCACGGCACGATCGAGCGGGTCACATCCAAGGTGTTCCTCCTGTCGCCGTCACACGTGGAGATCGCGGCCGATGAGCCGGAGGAGCCGACCGGCAGCACTCGCGGGTTCTTCAACCAGAGCTGACTCGCCGGCTCGCGCCGAAACCACGCCGCTCCCGGATTTCGGCGTCGACCTCACATCGGTCACACTTGAGCGCATGGATTCCTTCTGGGCCGTCTACGGCGTGGTCGTCTTCGTGTTCTTCCTCGCCCTGATCGGTCGTTTCATCATCGACTGGGTCCAGGTGCTCGCCCGGTCGTGGCAGCCGAAGGGGCCGCTGCTCGTGGTGGCCGAAGTGATCTATACCGTGACCGACCCTCCGCTCAAAGCCCTGCGCAAGGTGATCCCGTCACCACGACTCGGAGGGGTGCGCCTCGACCTGTCCTTCCTCGTGCTCATCCTGCTCACGTCGATGGCCCTCAATGTGCCGAGCTTCTTCTAAGTGCGATCTGGCCCACGGAAGCTACCTGTGGCGCAGTTGCCCGCGGGTTCCTTGGGTCGGCACCTGATCCTTGGATACGTTGTCCCTGACGTCCCCGACCATTTCGTCTGCAAAGAGGTGACACATGGCCCTAACGCCTGAACAGGTGCTCAACAAGCACTTCCAGACCACGCAGTTCCGTCGCGGCTACGAGGAGCGCGACGTCGACGACTTCCTCGATGAGATCGTGTCGGAGATGCGTTCGCTCATCGAGCAACGCGACGACTACCTCAAGCAGCTCAACGACTGCCGGGCCAGCAAGAACCAGCAGGCCATCCGTGGTGCCGCCGATGACACGGGCCGTGAGCGGATCGCGAAGACGAAGGCGGATGCCGAGCAGCCGGCGAAGAGGGCGGACGGCGCCCCGAAGGCCGCGACCCCGGCGCTCGACTCGGAGGCGCCGGGAGCCTCGGCCGAAGCGGGTGGGGATGCAGCGGGGGTCATCGCCCTGGCCCAGCGGCTGCATGACGAGCATGTGGCCAACGGGCAGACGCAGCGTGACGCTCTCATCGCCGAGGGCACGTCCACGCGTGACGAGCTCATCCACGCCGGGCAGACCAAGCACGACGAGCTTGTCAATGCCGGGCAGAGCAAGCACGAAGAAGCGTCCAAGGCGGCGGAGGAGATGTCGGCGGCGTCAGTGGCCCGGCGGGACCAGATGATCGCGGAGGCAACGTCGAAGCGCGACCAGATGATCGCGGAAGCCACCTCGAAGCGTGATCAGATGCTCACCGAGGCGAAAGAGCGTTCGACCGGGATGGTGGCCGAGGCCGAGCAGCAGAAGGCCAGCGTCCTGGAGGGCCTCGGCAAGCAGAAGAGCCTCATCGAGCGGCAGATCCAGGAGCTGCGCGGATTCGAACGGGACTACCGTTCCAACCTCAAGTCCTACCTGCAGAGCCAGCTCGCCACGTTGGACGGCAATCCGCAGGATCCGGCAAAGGGCGGGGGCGCGCGAGAGCAGCAGGACGAGAAGGCCGAGGATCAGGGCGGCGGCTCGGACGCGGATCAGGCCCACCACGTGGGGGACCAGCAGGCCGAGCACCAAGGCTGATCCAGCCGGGGGCCGGCAGACGATCAGATGGGACCGCTCGCGATTGCGGGCGGCTTCGCCGCCTCTGCGGTGCCGATCGGATATCCGGTTGTCGTGCCACGATTGTGCAGCATCGGATGTGGGCATAGTCTCGGGCCCACATGCAAAGGTGTCACGGGTGAGTATGGAGGGCGACATGCCGGCAAAGAAGGCAGGCGCGACCGGGAGGTCGGGCGCAAAGTCCGCTGCCGCCACCTCCCGCGCCGCGTCCCCGAAGGCGTCCAAGGTCGCGGCCACGAAGAGCGCCTCGACGAAGCAGGTCCCTGCCAAGGGGGCCGCGAAGCGGGCAACGAACTCCTCAACGGCGAAGCCGCACATGAAGCTGCAGGTGGCGCAAGACGAGGCCCCGTGGACCGAGGCCGAACTCGTCGAGGTACGCGAGCACCTGGTCGAGTTGGTCACCGCCAACCGTGCCGAGGTCCTCGAGGCCGAGCACGAGCTGAGCGACCTGATGCGCGGAACCGGCGACGCGGCCGGCGACGATCAGGCCGACGCCGGGACCAAGACCTTCGAGCGTGAGCACGAGATCGCGATCGTCAAGAACGCCCGCGAGTTGCTCGAGCAGACCGAACGCGCCCTCGAGCGGCTCGATGCCGGCACGTACGGCACCTGCGAGGGCTGCGGCAACCCGATCGGCAAACTTCGACTACAGGCCCGTCCTCGTGCGACGCTGTGCCTGTCATGCCAGAACAAGCAGAATCGTCACTGACGCCGCCCCCGCTTCGCCCAGTGTCCACCGACCCGACCGGCGAGGCCGGCCGCCCGCATCGGCGACGGTACTACTGGCTGCTCGCCGCCCTCGCCGCGGCTGCCTATGCGAGTGACCAGCTCACCAAGGCGCTGGCTCTGCACGCCCTGGCCGACGGTCAGCCGCGGCCCTTCATCGACGATGTCATCCAACTGCGGCTCATCGGCAACCCCG
>JAKDLQ010000286.1 GCA_030452775.1 Micrococcales bacterium
CGAACGTCGCGAGCGCCACCTCGCCGATGGCCAGGCCCCTGTCGGTGCCCTTGACGCCGAAGCGCCCGCCGGAGAACTCGAGGTCGTCGACGCTGGCCTCGAGCAGGTGCGCGGCGATGATCTTGGCCTTCTCGATGACCTTGTCCGCGGCCCGGACGACGGCCTCGCCGCCGACGACGAGCGAGCGCGACCCGTAGGTGTCCAGGCCCTTCGGAGCGATGGCCGTGTCGCCGTGCAGGATCTCGACGTCCTCGAAGGGGACCCCGAGCCGGTCGGCGACGATCTGACTGAACCCCGTCACGTGGCCCTGCCCGTGCGGGGAGATCCCGGTGACGACCTCGACCGTGCCCGTCGCGAGCATCCGCACGCTCGCGTGCTCCCAGCCACCGGCGCCGTAGTTGAGCGAGCCGAGGATCCGGGACGGAGCGAGACCGCACATCTCGGTGAACGTCGAGACGCCGATCCCGAGCTGGACCGGATCGTTGCGCTCACGGCGCTCGGCCTGCTCGCGACGCAGCCCGTCGTAGTCGAACAGCTCCTTGGCCCGGGCGGTGGCCGCCTCGTAGTTGCCGGAGTCGTAGGTCATGCCGGAGACCGTCGTGAACGGGAACTCCTCGTGCTTGATCCAGTTCTTCTCCCGGATCTCGAGCGGGTCGGCGCCGACCTCGCCCGCGAGCTCGTCCATCATCCGCTCGATGCCGAAGGCGGCCTCGGGGCGGCCCGCACCGCGATAGGCGTCGACCCACGGCTTGTTGGTCAGCACCGTGGTGCAGTTGAACTGGTAGGCGGGGATCTTGTAGATGCCGTTGAACATCCACGCGCCGAGCACCGGCACGCCGCCACCGACGATCGCGACGTAGGCGCCGAGGTCGGCGATGAGCTCGACCTTGAAACCGGTGATCATGCCGTCCGTGGTCGCCGCCATGGTGAGCTTCTGGTACTGGTCGCGGCCGTGGTGGCCGGTGACGAACGCCTCGGAGCGGGTCTCGGTGAACTTGCACGGCTTGCCGAGGCGACGCGCCAACGCGATCGTCGCGAACTCCTCCGGCGTGGTCTGCAGCTTGCCGCCGAAACCGCCCCCGACATCGGGCGCGATGACGCGCAGCTTGGACTCCGGGATCCCCATGGTCGCGGCGATCGCGAAGCGCAGGATGTGCGGGACCTGGGTCGCCGACCACACGGTCAGCTGGTCGCCGGTCGGGTCGACGACGACCGAGCGCGGCTCCATGAAGCCGGGGACGAGCCGCTGCTGGCGGTACTCGCGCTCGATGAGGATCCCGTCCGTGCGGGCCTTCTCGATCGCCTCGTCGACGTCGCCGCCGCTGCCCTGCGCCGCCGAGTCGAGCTGCCAGAAGGCCGACTTGTTCGTGCCGAGGTCAGGATGGGCGAGCACCTCGTCCTTGAGCGCCTCGCGCGCATCGAGCACGACCGGCAGCTCGTCGTAGTCGACGTCGACGAGCTCGACGGCATCGCGGGCCTCGGCCTCACTGCGGGCCACCACGACGGCGACGATCTCGCCGGCGAAGGCGACGTGCTCGATGGCGACGGGCAGGTGGGTGGGCGTGACCTGGTCGGTCGTGATCGGCCAGGCGTTGATGTTGACGCCCTGGATGTCCGCGATGTCGGCCCCGGTCACGACGGAGACGACACCCGGCGCGGCCTTGGCCGCCTCGGTGCTGATCGAGCGGATCGTCGCGTGGGCGAACGGGCTGCGGACCATCGCGAGGTGGAGCATCCCGGGCAGCGTGATGCTGTCCGTGTACCGGCTGCGACCGGTGATCAGGCGCGCGTCCTCCTTGCGGCGCCTGGCCCTGCCGATCTCGTGGGCCGGTGCCTGGTTCTCGGTGATGGTCATGCCGTCACCGCCTGCGCCGGTGCGGTGCTGTCCGTCGTGGCGCCGCCCTCGCGCATCGTGACGGCCGCCTCCTGCACGGCGCGCACGATGTTGTGGTAGCCGGTGCATCGACAGAGGTTGCCCTCCAGGCCCTCGCGGATCTCCTGCTCGCTCGGGTCCGGGTTGTCCTTGAGCAGGTCACACGCCTGCATGATCATCCCGGGTGTGCAGTAGCCGCACTGCAGCGCGTGGCAGTCGTTGAACGCCAGCTGCATCGGGTGCAGCTGACCGTCCGAGGCGAGGCCCTCGATGGTGGTCACCTCGTGCCCGTCCGCCTGCACGGCGAGCATGTTGCAGGACTTGACGCTGTGGCCGTCGAGGTGGACGGTGCATGCGCCGCAGTTGCTCGTGTCGCAGCCGACAAGGGTGCCCGTCTTCCCGAGGTTCTGCCTCAGGTAGTGGACCAACAGCGTTCTGGGTTCGACGTCATCGGTGTACTTCACCCCGTCGACGGTCACAGTGATCCGGGTCATGGAGACAGTCCTCCTGCTTCGTTGCAGTGATCGGCTGGTGCCTTGCTCGTGAGTCAACCCCGCCTGCGCGGCGCTTTCAAGGCCTTGCCGCAAATGCCCGGTTGGCGACGGGACATATGCCGCCGAGGCCCCTTCATCGAGAGTGCACTCGTCCTCATCGAGAGTGCACTCGTCCTCATCGAGAGTGCAGCTCTGCGGATCGAGAGTGCAGCTCTGCGGATCGAGAGTGCAGCTCTGCGGATCGAGAGTGCAG
>JAKDLQ010000287.1 GCA_030452775.1 Micrococcales bacterium
GATGGCGACCCGCTCGCGCATCGCGAGCAGGATCTGCTCGCGGTAGGCCCCCGCGCGATACCGCTCGGTCTGGCTGATCTGCCGGACCTCGATGCCGGTCGCCGCTATCGCATCGAGGAGCGGGGCCTTGAAGTGGTCGGCCCACGACCCGTGCGGGGAGCCGGCGGGCGCCGGGACCGCGCTCAGCGGCATACCGATATGGCGCTCCCATGACTCGTCCACGCCCGGCAGCCCCTTGGGCACGCGACGGAAGCGGTCGAAGTCGTCCCAGCTGAGCAGGTGCTCGCAGTCGATGCCGCGTCGCGTGATCTCATCGGCGACGAGGTGGGGCGTGATGAGCTCTCGGAAGTTGCCGAGGTGGATCGGTCCGGACGGGCTGATGCCTGACGCGCAGACGATCGGCGCGCCGGGCGCCCGCTCGGCGGCTTCGGCAATGACCTCGTCCGCGAGCCGGGTCACCCAGTCTGCGGCAGTGTGGTCAGGCATCGTTGGCCGCCTTCGGGTCGAGGGGGTAGCGCTCGATGATCTCGTCGCGTCCCGGTCCGACGCCGATGGCTGAGACCCGGGCGCCGATGAGCTCCTCGACGCGAAGGACGTAGGCCCGCGCGTTTGCCGGCAGCTCGTCGAACGTGCGGCAGGCGGTGATGTCCTCCCACCAGCCGCCCAGGTGCTCGTAGATCGGGATGGCGTGGTGGATGTCGGTCTGGTTGACCGGCATGTGGTCGTGGCGCACCCCGCGGACGTCGTAGGCGACGCAGACCGGGACCGTGTCGAGCCCGGTGAGCACGTCGAGCTTGGTGATGACGAAGTCGGTGACCCCGTTGATCCGGGTGGCGTAGCGGCCGATGACGGTGTCCATCCAGCCACAGCGGCGGGGGCGCCCCGTGGTCGTGCCGTACTCGGCGCCGGTCTTGCGCAGGAACTCGCCGCTGTCGCCCTGCAGCTCGGTCGGGAACGGGCCCTCGCCGACCCGGGTCGTATAGGCCTTGAGGATCGCGACGACCGAGTCGATGCGCGTGGGCGGCATCCCGGAGCCGGTGCAGGCGCCGGCGCTGATGGCGTTGCTCGATGTGACGAAGGGGTAGGTGCCGTGGTCGACATCGAGGAGCGTTGCCTGCCCGCCCTCGAAGAGGACCGTCTCCTCGCGGTCGAGTGCCTCACTGAGCACGAGCGAGACGTCGGCCACCATGGGTGCCAGGCGAGCGGCATACGAGAGCAGCTCGGCGACCACCTCATCGACGTCGGCGCCGCGCGTGTTGTAGATCTTGGCGAGCATCTGGTTCTTGACGACGAGAGCGGCCTCGACCTTCTGGCGCAGGATCGTCTCGTCGTAGAGGTCCTGGACGCGGATCCCGACGCGGCTCATCTTGTCCGCGTAGGTGGGACCGATGCCGCGGCCGGTCGTCCCGATCTTGCGTTTGCCGAGGAAGCGCTCGGTCACCTTGTCCAGGGTGGTGTTGTACGGCGGGATGAGGTGCGCGTTGGCGCTGACGAGCAGTCGGCTCGTGTCGACCCCACGCGCCGCGAGCCCGTCGAGCTCATCGAAGAGGACTCCGAGGTCGATGACCACGCCGTTGCCGATGACCGGTGTGCAGGTGGGACGAAGGATGCCGGAGGGGAGCAGGTGCAGGGCGTACTTCTCCCGCGTGCCGTGCTGCTCGATGACGACGGTGTGGCCGGCGTTGTTGCCGCCGTTGAACTTGACGACGTAGTCGACACCGCTGCCGAGCAGGTCGGTCGCCTTGCCCTTGCCCTCGTCGCCCCACTGCGCTCCGACGAGCACGATTGCCGGCATCGGTCCGCCTTCCGTTTGCTGGTCGAGCCATCGGCAAGGGTATCGGTACCTCGTCCGTATGCCGCCGAGCGCGGCATCGCGTGAGCGCGCGGTGTCGCTCGGGCGCGGGATCGCTCGAGCGCGCGGTGCCGCGTGAGTGCGAGGTGTCGCTCGGGGGTGGTATCGCACGGGCGTGGTATCGCTCGGGGGTGGCGATATGTCTAGGCGGGGCCGTCATGCGGCCCCCGCGGGTGCATTTCGTCACCCTGGGGATGAGTCGCGTACACGCGGGCGCGGCGGATCGCGGCCTCGAGCAGGCCGCGGACCCGATCCGGATCGCGCAGGTCGGCCCAGGTCAGGCGCACCACCTCATAGCCGAGCGAGCGCAGGTGATCCTCACGGAGTTTCTCCTGCCACAGCGCCTCACGCGAGGTGTACTTGACCCGCCCATCGAACTCGATGAGCACCCGGGCGCCGCGCAGCCGGAAGTCTGCCCGGTATCCCTGCCCCGCCGGGGTGAACTGCCCGGTGTGCGCCACCTGGAACTGCGGCTCGATGTCGTAGCCGAGCAGGCGAAGGACATAAGCGGTCAGCGTCTCGCCCGGCGTCTCGTGCCGGGCGTCCACCAGCGCCAGGCCGGCCCGGGCCCGGGCCACGCCGGGCCGGGCTCGCAGCGAGCTCACCGCGGTCTCGAGCTCACCGGGCGTGATCAGCGCGCCTCGCAGGGCCGCATCGCCTGGCACGAGCAGGGCCCGGACATCTCGCAGGCCGCAATGGGCGATGGCCAGCGCGGGGTGCACCGTCTGGCGCTGCGTCGGCCCCAGAGCTGCCGCACCCAGAGCTG
>JAKDLQ010000027.1 GCA_030452775.1 Micrococcales bacterium
CCGACTCGCCGAGCAGCACGGTCAATATCACGACGCCATCAGCGGCTTCCTCACAGTCCTCGAGCACGGCGGGACGATCGCTGACCTGCCGATCTTCCGCGAGGAGGTCACTGTGCTCATCGGCCGGCTCGTGCGGCATCGGCAGGCCGGCTCCGATCTCATCTACGAGGCGTACCAGGTCGACATCGGGGGATCGGGCTGATGGACGCCAACGCCTGGGACGAGCGGTATGCCGCCACCGAGATGGTGTGGTCGAAGACGCCCAACCAGTTCGTCGCCGAACTCGTCGGCCCGCTCACTCCCGGACGTGTCCTCGACGTGGCCGCCGGCGAGGGACGCAACGCCATCTGGCTCGCCGAGCAGGGCTGGACCGTCGTCGCGACCGACTACTCGCGTGTCGCGATCGAGCGCCTACGTCAGATCGCCGACGAGCGCCTGGGGGACCGGGCGAGCGGGTTGACGGCCCACGTCGCCGATGCCACCCAGCCGGCACCCGGCGGCGAGGCGGCATATGACCTCGTGCTCTTCAGCTACCTCCAGCTGCCCGACGACGACTGGCTGGCCGCCCTGCGCTCCGGGATCGCGGCGACTGCACCCGGAGGCCGGATCGTCATCATCGTGCACGCGCAGCGCAACCTCACCGAGGGCTATGGCGGGCCGTCGGATCCGGCCGTCCTTCACGACCCCGACGACATCATCGAGGGGGTCGCAGGACTGCCCGTCGAGGTCGAGTCCGCCGAGCTGCGCACGCGCCTGGTCGCCACCGAGGACGGCGAGCGGGCGGCCCTCGACACCGTCGCTGTGCTACGCCGGATCAGCTGAGGACTGCGGGGCCAGACGCACAGTCAGTTGTGCGGTTGGCCCCCCGTGGACACCGGCGCTCGCAGTCAGCCGGTGCGGGCGCGCATCGCCTCGAGGCGGGCTTGCAGCGGCTCGGTGCGGTGGGCGTTGCCGTGCAGCCCGACGTAGCGCTCCCCGAAGAGGGCGAGGAGCGCGTCGTCGAGACGCCGCACGGCCCCCGGCGGGTACTTGTAGGCCATCCGGGCGTTGATCTCGGTGCTGTCGACCGCGGCGAGCAAGGCGGAGAGCTCGTCGAGCGAGGTGACGCCGAGCTCGAGGAGGAGGCCCGAGATCCAGGCGTAGTGGTCGGTGCGTGACCAGCCGGCCTCGACGTACTGCGCCGCGAGGAAGTTCGCGAGCTCCCGGGTGCCGATCCGTGGATCCGTATCGGCGGCGACTGCGGTGTCGGCGGTGACTGCGGTGTCGGCGGTGACTGCGGTGACTGCGGTGTCGACGGAGTCTGGCCGGTCGTCTCGCGCGGGTACATGGAGCCGGTCGCGGATCGCGGAGAACTCCTGGTCGGCCAGCTCGATGAGCCCGGCGGCCAGCGTGAAGCGGCGATCGAGGTCGGACGCATACTCCGCCGGAACGCTCCCCTTGTAGCGGATGTCGTGCTCGAACTCGGCCCAGGCGTGCTGTAGCACCGTGCGGATCTGCACCGACGCGGCCCGGCGCCGCAGGGGCTCGTATGCCGGAGGCACGGTGCGGCTCGCGTCGACGGCGACGAGCAGGTGCCGGCTCGCGTAACCGAAGCGTCCCTCGCTCGCCGTCTCCTGCCCCATGTCGCGGTCATCGAGCACCGTCAGGGCCTCGGCGAGCAGGTCCGCGACCGCGGTGACGTCGTCACGGACGTAGGTGATGACGCGCACCCCGATCTGATCGGTGATCTCCGCCAGCGGGTCGACCTGGAGCCGATCGCCACCATCCGGGCGCGTGCCGTGCACGAGGCGCTCCGCCTTCCCGGCGAAGGATGCGACCGATTTGGTGCGCCCGTCCACGCTGAGGTAGTTGATGCCGGCGTCGTCGAGCTCGGCGGTGATCAGCTCGACGAAGCGATCGGTCGCCGCCTCGATCTCGGGCAGCGTGGCGGCATACGTCCGTACGGCGGCGCGGACGGGGTCTCGCCGATCGGGCTGGGTGGGCATGCCCCCATCCTGCCGGTCGAGGCGGCCTTCCTGCGCCCCTTCGTATGCCGCCGAGCGGGCTCCACCCATCATCCGCGGTCAGATGCCCAGCACCGCGATGGCGATGAAGAAGTAGATGAGCAGACCCGTGGCGTCGCAGAAGGTGCTGATGAAGGGTGTGGAGAAGACCGCGGGGTCCACGCCCATGGCCCGCGCGGCGAGGGGCATCATGCCGCCGACGGTGGCGGACAGCGGACAGACGAGTACCAGCGTCAGGCTCACCACGGTCGCGAGCTCGCTCCCGGCAAAGACCATGACGGGGGCGAAGGCGATGGCGCCGAGCACGAGGCCCATGAGCGATCCCGTCCGCAGCTCCCGCCCGGCGACGGCGAGCAGATCCTTGGTGCGGACGTCTCCGGTCGCCAAGGCCCGGGTGACCGTGGTGGCGGCCTGGGCGCCGGTGTTGCCGGCCGTGCCGGTGAGCAGCGGAATGAACAGGGCCAGCGTGACGACCGCGGCGAGCTCGTCCTCGAAGCGATCGAGCACGCTGACCGTGAGCGCCGCGGAGACGGCCAGCACGAGCAGCCAGACGATGCGGCTGCGCACGAGCCGCAGCACCGGCACGGAGAGGTAGGGCTGGCGCAGCGGCTCGGTGCCACCGGTACGTGCAGCGTCCTCCTCCTCCATCTCTCGCAGGATGTCGACGGCGTCGTCCCAGGGCAGCACGCCGACAAGGCGGCCTTCGGAGTCGACGATCGGTGCTGCCGCAAGGTCGAGTGCGAGCATGCGGCGGGCGCTCTCCTCCTCGTCGGCGAGGGCGGAGATACCCTCGATGCGTTCCACGAGATCGCTGACGAGTTGATCGGGCTCGGCCAGCAGCGCGGCGCGCAGGGTGAGGATTCCCACGAGATTGCGCTCAGTCCCGAGGACCGGAAGGACATCGATCGTGATCGCTTCCTCGCCGCGCTCCCGCACCCGCTTGAGGACGTCGCGGCATGTGTAGGTGTCCCGCACGGCGACGTACTCCGGGGTCATCCGACGACCGATGGAGCCATCCGGATAGCCCATGAGCAGAGCGGTGTAGGCACGCTCTCGTGGGGACAGGCCACGCAGGACGGTGGCGACGATCCCCGCGGGCAGCTCGTCGAGCAGGGCGACCCGGTCATCGGGGCTGACGCCCTCGAGGACCTCGGTCACTTCCCCGTGCTGCAGGGTGTTGACCAGGTCACGGGCCAATCGGGCGTCCATGGACTCGAACACCCGGAGCGCCACGTCCTTGTCGAGGAGCCGGAAGACGACACCGTGGTCGCGCGGGCCGAGCCGTCCCATGAGCCGGGCGATCTCCTTGGGACGCAGCTCGGCAAGGTCGGCCTTGAGCTGCGGAAGATCATCGAGGGCCAGATCGGATGTGAGCGACTCAGTCACCGTGCACCTCCGTACGCCGCCTGTGAGCAGCACAGTAGCCTGCGGCCCTGGTGACCGGTCAGGGCGTCGCCGGCGGAGGCGGCAGCGAATAGGCCGTCCCCAAGCCGAGATTGACCTGCGTCAGCAGGCTGGCGATCTCCGGACGGATCACGTCCCAGCGGCTGCGCGCGGCACTCCGGCGCTTCGAGGCATCCCGTGCGGCCTGAGCGGTGAAGAGCCGCAGGCCGAGGATGCGCGCTGTGTATGTCGGCCCGTCGAGGCCCGGAGGCGTGCCCGCCGACATGAGGGTGGCCAGGTCACGGTCCAGCAGGTCGAGCCGAGCACTGACGTCTGCGGTGTCGGAGAAGAGCTGGTCGATGGCGGCCACGTCGGCGATGATCGCGCCGGCGGCGGCGTCGGCCGCGGCGCGTTCGAGCGTGGCCCGGATCGAGGGCAGCGCCGGGGTGTGGGCCGAGAGCGGCAGGGAGCGAGCCGGTGGTGGCGTGGCCGTGGCCGTGGCCGTCGCCGTCGCTGTCGCCGTGGCCGTCGCCGTGATCGGCGCCGTCCGGGTGAGGGTGATCGTTGTGGTCGCCGTCGCAGTTGTCGTCACGACGGAGGTGACCTGCTCGGTGATCCGGATGGTGGGCGCTGCACTCGGGCCGGCCATGGTCTGCTCGAGATCGACGGAGGGGCGGGCGCTGCTCGTGCAGCCCGTGATCGCCGTGCCCAGGGCGAGCGTCACCGCACCGAGCAGGGCCGCGCGACCGCGCCGCAGACCGGCCACGCAGCTCGCCCTGTCTCTCCCATCGACGGACACCTGTCGATTCTCGCGGGTTTCTGGCCGCCCCGGGCGCAATGCGTTCCGGCACGTGACAGGCGGGCGCGATTGCGGTCAGACTCGGGTGCATGAGCGACGCCCCTACATCGTGGGTGCTGCACGTCGATCTCGACGAGTTCATCGCCGCGGTCGAGGTCCTTCGGCGCCCCGAGCTGCGCGGCAGGCCCGTCATCGTCGGCGGTCGCGGCGACCCCGCCGAGCGGGCCGTGGTCGCAACTGCCTCGTATGAGGCGCGCGAGTTCGGCGCCGCGTCGGGGATGCCGCTGCGAATCGCCGCTCGCAGGGTCCCGGACGCCGTCATCCTGCCCGTCGACGCGCCGGCCTACACCGAGGCCTCTGAGTACGTGATGCAGGCGCTGCGGGGATTGTCGAGGGAGGGGGAGCGGGGGATCGTCGAGGTGCTCGGGTGGGACGAGGCCTTCCTCGGGGTCCAGACGAAGGACCCCGAGGCGCTGGCCCGGCACGTCCAGGCCGTGATCCTCTCGGCGACCGCCCTGCACAGCTCCGTCGGCATCGGCGACACCAAGGTGCGAGCCAAGATCGCGACGGGCTTCGGCAAGCCGGGCGGCATTTTCCGGCTGACTCGCGACAACTGGATCGAGGTCATGGGCGAGCGCCCGACAGTGGCGCTCTGGGGTGTCGGATCCAAGATCTCCAGGAGGTTGGCCGGCCTCGGGATCGAGACCGTCTCCCAGCTCGCCGCGGCCGATCGCGACGTGCTGGTCGCCGAGTTCGGGCCGCGGATGGGCCGGTGGTATGCCGAGCTCGGTCGCGGCCACAGCTCGGCGATCGTCGATGACACCCCGTGGATCCCGCGCGGCCACAGCCGCGAGACGACCTACCAGAGCAACCTCACGACGCCGGCCGAGGTGGAGGCGGCCGTCCGGGAGCTCGCCGGCCAGGTCTTCGAGGACACGGTCGCGGAGGGGCGGCCCGTCTTCCGGGTCACGCTCAAGGTCCGCTACGCGCCGTTCTTCACCCAGACCAAGGCACGCAAGCTGCCGGCGCCGACCCGCGAGCGTGCGGAGGTCGTCGCCGCGGCCATCGCCCTCAGCGACCGGCTCGACCCCGGCCGGGAGATCCGCCTGCTCGGCGTCCGGGCCGAGATGGTCATGCCCGAGGAAGGCGATCCGGCCGAGCGCACGCCCATCCGCGGCCGGCTCTGAGCCACCGGTGCACCCCCCGCCCGTATGCCGCCGCGCCAGCCCAGCGGCATACGGCCGTCGGGATGCGTGCGGGGTCGCTCTCACTGCGTGGCCGAGCGCTCTCGCGCTACTGTTGGGCGTGACCGGCGTGGCTCTGCTCGTCGGTCACCTTCGCTTCGCTCGAATGGACATCCAGTGATGCAGCGGTTCCTACGGCTCCACAGAGATCGGCGCACTCGCGCTCGCCCTGCCGGGGATGCGGACGCGGATGCGTTGCGCGTGGACAACTGGAACTTTGTCTTCGAGCTGCCTCTGTGGATCAGGGCCGCGCCGTCGCGAGGAACTCGCGCGGCAGTGGGTGAGCTGGTGGAATGCCGTCGCCACCGGCGCCACCGCCACCGCATCCGACCTGCAAGAGCTTGCCGGCAACTCACGATGGGCCGAACCGGAACTCACCGGACTGTCAGGCAACGACGCCCTCCAACAGATTGCGACACGCCGGTGGACCGAGGCCGAGTGCTGGTACAGCCGGCGCAAGGAAGCCGGGCTCGCTTCGGGCCCGTTGTCAACCATGGAGCTCAGCACCGCCCTGAACCGATCCTGGCACCTGGCCCCCCCCGCGGCACCACCGTGGTCCTGCTGCCGGTCATCGACGACACGATGCGATGCCTCGGCCGGCGAGCCTTCGTCCCCGAGGGACTCGTCCTTCGTCATGGCTGGCCCCGCGTCCTTCAAGCGCTGTCAGATCCGCCCGACCGGCAGGACAGGGCCATCAGCCTGTTCCGGCTCCGATGACAACGCCTCCCTTCGCTCGTCAGCCGATGCCGGCGGCAGCGGCCCGTCCGGCGGTCCGTCCGGAGAAGAGGCAGCCGCCGAGGAAGGTGCCCTCGAGCGAGTTGTAGCCATGCATGCCGCCGCCACCGAAGCCCGCGACCTCGCCGGCCGCATAGAGCCCGGCGATCGGCGCGCCACCGGGATGCAGGACCCGGCCGGTGAGGTCGGTCTCGAGCCCGCCGAGGGTCTTGCGCGTGAGGACCCTCAGGCGGACGGCGATGAGCGGACCCGCCTTGGGGTCGAGCAGCTTGTGCGGCGCTGCCACCCGGATCAGCTTGTCGCCGCGGTAGTGTCGCGCGCCGCGAAGCGCCGTGATCTGGGCGTCCTTGGTGAACTCGTTGTCCATCTCCCGATCCCTGGCCACGATGAGCGCCCGCAGCGACGCTTCGTCGATGAGCCGGTCGCCGGCCAGCGCATTCATCCTCCGGACGAGCTCCTCGAGGTCGGCCGCGACGATGAAGTCGCTCCCGTGGTCGAGGAAGGCCTGGATCGGGGCCGGGGCGCCACGACGCACCCGCCCGAGGACCTGACGCACGTCCTTGCCGGTGAGGTCGGGATTCTGCTCCGACCCCGAGAGCGCGAACTCCTTCTCGATGATCTTCTGGGTGAGGACGAACCACGAGTGGTCGTAGCCGCTGCGCATGATGTGACCGAGTGTCCCGAGCGTGTCGAACCCGGGGAAGTAGGGCGCCGGTAAGCGGTTCCCCCGCGCATCGAGCCACAGCGACGAGGGCCCGGGCAGGATCCGGATGCCGTGGTTGTCCCAGATCGGCGCCCAGTTCTCGATGCCCTCGACGTAGTGCCACATCCGGTCGGGGTTGATGACGTTGGCGCCCACGTGCTGACTGATGGCGACCATCCGCCCGTCGACGTGCGCGGGCACACCCGAGAGCATGTGCGCGGGCGGGGTGCCGAGCCGCTCGGGCCAGGCCTCCCGGACGAGGTCGTGGTTGCCACCGATGCCGCCGGAGGTGACGATGACCGCCTGCGCGGTCAGCTCGAAGTCGCCGATCGCCGTGCGGGTGCTCGCCGTCCCGCGCGGTGCGGGGTCCGGCTCGAGCAGCGTTCCTCGGATGCCGGTGACGGCCCCGTCCGACATGACGAGCTCATCGACCCGGTGCCGGAAGGCGAACGTGACCAGGCCCTTCGCGACCGCCTCGCGGACCCGGCGCTCGAAGGGCTCGACGAGCCCCGGCCCGGTCCCCCAGGTGATGTGGAAGCGCGGCACCGAGTTGCCGTGCCCATCGGCGCGACCGTCGCCCCGCTCGGCCCAGGCGACGACAGGGAAGAAGCGGGTGCCCTGCTCGCGCAGCCACGACCGCTTCTCGCCGGCCGCGAAGTGCAGGTAGGCCTCGGCCCACTTGCGCGGCCAGAAGTCTTCGTCCCGGTCGAACTGCGCCGACCCGAGCCAGTCCTGGGTGGCCAGCTCGAGGCTGTCCTTGATCCCCATCCGCCGCTGCTCCGGGCTGTCGACGAGGAAGAGCCCACCGAAGCTCCAGAACGCCTGCCCCCCGAGGGACTGCTCGCCCTCCTGGTCGACGAGCACGACATGTCTGCCCGCATCCGCGAGCTCCGCGGTGGCGACCAGCCCGGCGAGGCCGGCCCCCACGACGATGACGTCGGTGTCCACAGTCGATCCTCTCGCGGCGAAGGGCTGGCGGTATGCCGCTGAGCGCGGCCCGCCGTGAGCCGAACCTACCCCGGGTGGCCGACACCCTGGACCAGCCACGTCACGAGGGTAGGCCCATGGCGAGGTCCGTCACGTCCCTGGCGACGCGTTCGGGCTGTTCCCACACGATGAGATGTCCGGTGTTCTCGTACACCACGAGCCGGGATCCGGGGATGGCGGCCGCGAGCGCCGTCATGTCCGCGTGGGGCAGCAGCTCGTCGAGTTCACCCCACACGATGAGCGTGGGGGCCGTGATCGTCCCGGACTCGCTCGGCGGCGGGGCATCGGTGAGGCCCGCCAGGGCTGCCTTCCAGACAGATGCGGGCACGCGCAGACCGTCCTGCACGCGGTCCTCGATGTACCAGTCGGGGATGTCGTGGTAGCGCGGGAACCAGGTCAGTGAATCGCGGACCCACTGCCGATCTACGGGATCGCTGAGTGCGTCCACCTCGTCGGCGAACCCGGCTCGGCCCTGCAAGCTGCGTGGGGCACCGACGAGGACCAGGCCCGTCACCCGATCAGGGGCACGCAGCGCGACCTGTTGCGCCACGTAGCCGCCACTGGACGACCCGACGAGGATGGCCGAGCGGATGCCCACGGCATCCATGAAGGCGATGGCATCATTGGCACAGTCGTCGAGGGCGTATCCAGTGTCCGGTTTGTCGGCACCGCCATGGCCGCGCTGGTCGAAGGCAAAGACGTGCATCGACGAGGGCAGCTTCACGCGCATCCGGTCGAAGCAGGCCGACGACTCAGCCCACGCGTGGAGCAGCACGATCGGGACAGGGCCGGGATCACCCTGCTCCACGTAGGGGATGGCTACTCCGGTCGCCAGCCGCACCCTGCGCAACTCCTGATCATCGGCCACTCACGCGAAGCTACTGGTCTCCTGCCGTTAGTGTCCAACGCATGGCTCTGGCGTTCTGCCTGCTCTTCGACCCGCGCACCGACCGGTTGGTGCGCGAGCTGTGGAAGCGTTTGGAGCAGCAGGGGATCGCGACCCTGGCGTCGCACACGCACGGGCGCCACCTGCCGCACCTGTCCTACGCGGTGCTCCTCGATCACGACCTGTCCCGCGTGCGCGAAGCGGCGGATGCCCTGCCCGACCGGGGCGGGTTCTCGGTGACCGTCCAGGGCACGGTCGTCTTTCCGCGGGGGCGCGCCGCCCTCGCGCCGGCGCTGCCGCCAGACCTCGCCACGCGTCAGGCGCAGCTGGCGACGGCGCTCGCGGGGACGGGCGCGACCCTGCATCGGCACTATCAGTCCGGGCGCTGGCTCCCCCACGTCTCGGTGGCCACGCGGGCGGTCGGATCGGCGCTGCGGACCGTTGTCGTCGAGGTGTCGGACATGCTGCCACTCACGGCCACCGTGGACCGGGCGGTCCTCATCGAGACGGCGACGGGGGAGCAGTGGCCGGTCAGTGGCATTCCGTGACGAGGATCGATGCGGGCGATCCGCCAGCGAAGAGGTGACTCGAGTTGATACGCAACGACGACGTGCCAGGCGTGCTGAGCCTGGACGCGGTGAAGACCTACCGCTATCTGCGGCTGTCCATGATCGGGCTGGTCGTCCTGCTCGGCGCATCGGTCGGGCTCGAGTGGTGGGCGACCGGACGACGCTGCCTGCAGGAGTCACTGAGCGCGTACTTCTTCACGCCTGCCCAGGGCGTCTTCGTCGGCTCGCTCGTCGCGATCGGGGTCTGCCTCATCGTCATCAAGGGGAACACGGAGTGGGAGGACCTGCTCCTCAACATCGCCGGCATGCTTGCTCCCGTGGTGGCGTTCGTGCCGACGCCACAACCGGGGATGTGCCGATCCGTGGCCGAGCCGATGCGCGATGCGAGCGCCGACGTCGCCAACAACGTGGGCGCACTCCTCATCGTCGGGGTGGTGGGGATGGCGCTGACCATCGTGATAGCGCGGCGCGACAGGCGGGCGGGGACCTGGAACCCTGAGTCGGCGATCGGTGTCGTGGTCGCGCTTGCGCTGCTGGCCGTCGTGGGAGGCGGGTACCTCTTTGCCCGTGACCTGTTCGTCGCGAACGCGCACTATGTGGCCGCCGTGACCCTGTTCGTGTGCATCATCGCGGTCGTGATCCTCAACGCCACCCGATTCGGCCGGATGCATGCCAGCGGGCCGACGGCCAGGCCCGCCGACTTCGCCAACCGCTACGCCGTCATCGCGGTGCTCATGGTGATCGCGCCCCTCGGAATGCTCCTCTGGCGGCAGATCTTCGGCTGGGACCACGCCGTCCTGTGGATCGAGGCCACCGAGATCGGGCTCTTCGCGATCTTCTGGCTGCTCCAGACCGTCGAGCTCTGGGACGAGGGGACGGCCCCGGCCGGCCCCATCAGCCCATGAGCCCACGGTCAGGGGGTGGATACAGTGGTTGGCGTCCGCCCGAGGCCGACCGAAGGAGTGCCCGCCATGGACCGTAACGCCTGGTGGGAGGGGAGCGTCGGGCTCTGCGCCGAGCTGATCCGCCACGACACCCAGATCGGCGGGCCGGGCGAGCGCAAGGCGACGGAGTATGCCGCTGAGATCCTCTCCGACGCCGGCCTCAGCCCCGTTATCGTCGAGTCGGAACCCGGCCGGGCCAGCAGCGTGACCCGCGTGCCGGGCGCGGACCCGTCACTCGACCCGCTGCTCATCCACATGCACCTCGACGTCGTGCCGGCGCAGGCGCACGAGTGGTCGGTCCCGCCACTGTCCGGCGAGGTCCGCGACGGCTACGTCTGGGGCCGCGGCGCCGTCGACATGAAGAACATGGCCGCCGGAGTGCTCACCGTCGTGTCCGATCGGATGCGCACCGGGCGGCTCCCGCGGCGCCCCCTCGTGCTGGCCTTCCTCGCGGACGAGGAGAACGCCGGGGTCCTCGGCGCCGAATGGCTTGTCCGGGAGCGGCCCGACCTGCTCGAGGGGTGCCACACCGCGATCGGCGAAGGCGGCGGGTGGTCGATCCCCGTCGGCGACGGGCGCCGCATCTATCCCGTGCACACCGCTGAGAAGGGCTGGGCCGCCCTGCAGGTCAAGGCGTCCGGTGTGCCCAGGCACGCATCGCGCCTGACCGATGCGAATCCGGTCCGGATCCTCGGCGAGGCCATCGGCCGGCTGACGACCGATCGCTTCCCCGTGCACCTGACGCCCGAGGTCGAGGTCCTGCTCCGCAGGATCTGCGAGGTGGGCGGCGTCGACTTCGACCCCGAGCATCCCGAGGCGGCTTGTGCGCTCGCCGGCTTCGAGCAGGCCAACCTGCTCTCGGGCCTGCGCAACTCGGCGCATGCCACGCGGCTCAGCGCCGGCTACCAGAGCAACGTCATCCCTGGGGAGGCGACGGCGGAGCTCGACGCGAGATACCTGCCCGGCCGGTGGGAGGAGTTCCTGGAGGAGCTGGGCGCCGCACTCGGCGACGAGGTCGAGGTGTCCGAGCTGGCCCGTACCGTCGGCCTGACGCCGACCTCGACGAGCGGCGAGTCACGGATCTGGGAGGCGAGCCGCGCGGCGCTCCGGTCGGAGGACGGGGTGGCCGAGGTGTCGCCGTTCATGCTGTCGGGTGGCACGGACGCCACCCACCTGCAGCGCCTCGGCATCGAGTGCTTCGGATTCAACCCCATCCTCCTGCCGCCCGACCTCGACTTCTGGTCGCTGTTCCACGGCATCGACGAGCGCGTCCCGGTCGAGAGCCTGCACTTCTCGACCCGCGTGCTGGACCGCTTCTTCGACCTCTACTGAGTGTGGGCCGCCCCGGGTGCTTCCGGGACGGCCTCGCCGAGCTGCGAGCGCACCCACGCGATGTCGGCGGACTGGCCCGGGGCCCCGCCCGGCGTCTCGCACACCACCGGCGCCGACGCAGCGCGGATCACCTCCACGATCGCGGCGCCGTCGATCTGCCCCGACCCGAAGTTCGTATGCCGGTCCGCGCCCGAGTCGAACCCGTCCCGTGAGTCGTTGGCGTGCACGAGGTCGATCCGACCGGTGATCGCCCGGACCCGGTCCACGACGGTCGCCAGGTCGACGCCGCCGGCGTGGGCATGGCAGGTGTCGAGGCAGAAGCCGACCTCGGCGGCGCCCGAGGCCTGGCCGATCGCGTCCCACAAGCGGGCCATCGCCTCGAGCCGCCTGGCCATCGCATTGTCTCCGCCGGCCGTGTTCTCGATGAGGAGCGGGACCGGTAGGTCGAGCCCGTCGATGCACTTGCGCCAGTTGTCGAACCCGGTGGCGGCGTCTTCGTCCTTGCCGAGGTGTCCCCCGTGGACGATGACCGCCCGGGCACCGATCTCGGCCGCTGCGGTGAGGTGCTGCTGGAGCAGCTTGCGCCCAGGGATTCGGATCCGGTTGTTGAGCGAGGCGACGTTGATCGGGTAGGGCGCGTGGACGTAGAGGTCGATCCCGGCGGCTTGCGCATCGGCCCGCAAGGCCGAGGCGCCTCCCGGATAGCGCACGACCGGGCCCTTGTAGCTCTGCGGGTCCCCGAGGAAGATCTGCGACAGGTCCGCCGCGCGCGCCCTCGCCTCGGCGATCGGATCCTCCTGGTCGACGTGCGCTCCGATGGTGACGGCCATGCCTGTCACCCTATGCCGCGGGCCGAGCACGGCTGCGCCGAGACCCGCGCAGTCGAGTGGCCCCCTCGTCCACAACCCTGTTCCCGTCGAGTGGCCCCCTCGTCCACAACCCTGTTCCCGTCGAGTGGCCCCCTCGTCCACAGGCCCGGGGTGCACTCGCTGCGACGACGGGGCAGCATGGGGACGGACCGCCGGTGCAAGGAAAGGAGGGTCCATGACCGACTCCCCCTTCTGGCTTGCCATGGGCGCGTTCGTCACCTCGGCAGGATTCGGCGCCGTGGCGGCCCTGGGCGCAGCCTGGGTGGCCTACCTCGGCCTCGGCAAGCGCATCCGGGCCGAGCGTGAACTGGCCTTGGCGAAGGCGGAGGAGGACCGGGAATCCGCCGTCGAGGGGGACCGGCGCGAACGATGGTGGACAGTCCTGACCTGGCTGTGGGACAACCGCGACGAACTGGGTGAAGACACCCTGATGGAGGGACTATTCGCCCTCAAGACAGGGGAACTCACCGTCGAGCAGGCTACGATGTTGCAAGTGGTTACGGCGGCGGCGATCCTCAAGGAGGATGCATCATGACCGGTCAGGCTCGGGACGGGTTGATGTTCGAGATCCTCGTCGACGAGCTGCCGGTGTACGTCATGATGGCTCCGGACTCCGGAGCGCAGTCCGGCAGCGACGCCGAGTCTGCCATGGCACGCCTGCGCGAGCTTCTTGGCTCGATCGATGGTGGGGAGCGCATCGTCGTCACATCGCCGGTTGTCGCAGCCCCTGAGTCGAATGGCCAAGGCGCGTCGGCCGATCCTGCGACAGATGCCGACCCGGCCCGCCGGCGAGCGCGCCGGCTCATCGCCGACCTCGAGGAGATGAAGCCCTCGCTGAGGCGCGGCGTCTAGGGCGGGGACAGCGGCATACGGCATCATCGCTGCTCGGTGTCGCTCGGTGACCCTGGGGGGGCGACAGGCGCGCCACTTCCTGCAAGGATCAGCACCGTTGACCCTCATGGCAGGCGAAGGAGACGCTGATGACTGACGCGAAGATCCATCGGATCGGGTTGCTGCTGGGCGCCGAGGAGGACTGGCCGACCGCCTTCGAGTCGCTGCTCGCGCTCGTCGGTCCGATCACCGACGAGGACGGCGTGACCCACGAGCTCACCAGTGAGCGCCTGACGATCGAGCCCTTCAACCTGCGCCAACCGGTGCGCGCCGGCCTGGTCATCGACCGGCTCGCATACTGGTACTACCACCCGCGCGAGTGGCTCAAGAAGGCCGCACTCGTCAACGACACGTATCTCATCAACAGCCCGTTCACGTTCCAGTCGATGGAGAAGCACAGCGCGTACTGCGCACTCATGCGGCTCGGCCTCAAGGTGCCCGAGACGATCCTCGTGCCCTACAAGAATCCCGTCGACAACGTCCGCTGGGCCTACACGGCGAGCAAGTACAACCGGTCCTTCGACCTCAAGAGGATCGCCAACGACCTCGGTTACCCGCTCTACATGAAGCCGTTCGACGGTGGCGGCTGGCGTGGCGTCTCCCGGATCAACGACGAGGCGGACCTGCTGAAGGCTTACGACCAGTCCGGCGAGATGCTCATGCACCTTCAGTCGACGATCGAGTACGAGCACTTCGCGCGGGCGCTGACCGTCGGCGCCGAGACGATGGTGATGGACTTCCGTCCGGACCAGCCGATGCACAACCGCTATGCCGTCAGCTACGACTTCCTCACCCCCAGGGCGGGCATGCAGACGGCTGCCATCAGCCGCATCGTCAACGCGATGTTCGGCTGGGAGTTCAACTCGTGCGAGATGCTCGTCAAGGGTGACGAGGTCTACCCCATCGACTACGCCAACGCGTGCCCCGACGTCGCGGTGACGTCGCTGCACTACTACTTCCCCTGGGCGATCAAGGCCCTCGTGCGGTGGTCGGCGTTCTGCCTCGTCACCGGACGCAAGGGTCGGATCGACCTCGAGACGCGGCGCTACTTCGACATCGCCGACCGTACGGATCTCACCGACGACGAGAAGCTCGACGCTTACCTCGCGATCGCCGACGAGTACCTGCAGGCGGACGCCTACCGCGCCTGGTGCGCCAAGCACCTGGGCCACCTCGACGAGGCCGTCCTCACCTGGGTGCAGTCCGACGACTTCGACCGCCTGCTCCGCTCGACGGTCGATGCGACCTACCCCGCGCACGAGCGGGACCACTTCATGGGCCACTTCGGCGGGCTCGTCTCGCTGTGGGTCAAGGACGAGACGGCGCGGTTGGCGGCGCGCTGAGCAAGGCGGCATGCACAGCCGTTGTCCGTATGCCGCTCACCGCGATCGCGCACGGGTGGTGAGCAGGTGACCGCTCAATACCGAAACCTCCTCGCGCTGCCGCGTGGGCCGCGGCAAGGTTGGTCCCTCGTAGCACCTGCGGTGCGGCCACGGGCCCAGGACCTGGACGGTGACGTGGTGGTGCTTCATGTGCCGGCTCCCCGCGGGTTCAGGCCTGATCGTGGACGGTGATGGCGTAGCCGTCGGGGTCGGTGAAGGTGAAGGTGCGCCCGAACGGGCTGTCGAACGGGGCTGTGACGATGGAGACCTCAGCGGCGGCGAGCCGGTCGTGCAGTCCCTGGGCGTCCTCGGCGCGCAGCCACAACGCCACCCCGAGCCCAGGCCGCGGAGCCGCGGCGTCCAGGTCGACACCCGGCAGCGGTTCGCGGACCGCGAAGGGCAAG
>JAKDLQ010000288.1 GCA_030452775.1 Micrococcales bacterium
AAGCGAGGGGCGGGGGGGTTCCTCGGGGGGCCGCCCTCCTGCGCGCGCTACGCGGCGGCTACGCCGCGGGGGGCAGGTCCTGGTGGGTCGCGACCGCTATCCGGTTCCACCCGCTGATCGCCACCATGGCCATGATGACCTGGGCGACACCCTCCTCGCCGAGCGCCGCGACCGCCTCGTCCCAGACCGGGTCGGGCACCCCCTCGTCGGCGATGAGGGTGACCTTCTCGGCGAGGGCCAGGGCGGCGCGCTCGGTGTCGGTGAACAGGGCCGGCGCCTCGCGCCAGGCTGAGAGGACATCGAGTCGGCGCTGTGACTCTCCCGTCTTGCGGGCCTCGCGAGTGTGCATGTCCAGGCAGAAGGCACACCCGTTGAGCTGGGAGGCGCGGATCTTCACCAGCTTGTAGAGGTGCGGGTCGATGCCGGACTCGCGGGCGGCCTTCTCGAGGCCGAGCATCGCAGAGTAGATCGCGGGAACGGTAGTGGCCAGATCGATGCGTTGGGTCATACCTCAGGCCTACCCCCGATCCGGCGAGGGGGCAACCCTGTGGCCGCGCGTCTCCTCGATCGGTTGGCGGATCGGTTGGCGGATCGGTTGGCGGCCGCCCCGAGACGTCGATCTCGCTACTCTGGGCGAGTGGAGCAACGCCGATGACACAGCATGAGCGCGAGGTGACCGCCGAGCCGCCCGAGGTGCAGCGGCATTCGGCACGTCCGGAGACGCCGGCATCAGACCCGCCGGTCGTTCCGATCTTCTTCGTGTCCGACAGCACCGGCATCAGTGCGGAGATGCTCGGCAAGGCGCTGCTCGCCCAGTTCCCCGGGGTTCGCTTCGAGCCGCGGCTCTTTCCCTTCATCAGCACGGTGAAGGAGGCCCGCAAGGTCGTCCACATCCTCGACGCCGCCGCGGACCGGCCGGTCACCCCACTGGCCTTCTCGACGATGGCCGTCGCCGAGATCCGCGAGGAGATCCAGCGGACCCGGTGTCCGCTCATCGACTTCTTCGAACTGCACATCGCGCGGGTCGAGTCGATCCTCGGCGTCCCGGCGATGCGGGCCCCGGCCCGACTCCACGGACTCGGCGACGCCACGACGTACAACCTGCGGATGTCCGCTGTCGATTACACGATCGAGCACGACGACGGGCAGAGCCTGCGCGCGCTCGACAGGGCGGACGTGATCCTGCTCGGCCCCTCCCGATGCGGCAAGACCCCCACCAGCATGTACCTCGCCCTACAGCACGGAGTCTTCGTCGCCAACTACCCGCTCGTCGAGGAGGACTTCGACGACGGCGACCTGCCGGCACCGGTCCGGCGGTTCCGGGATCGGTGCTACGGCATCATCACGACCCCGGAGCGGCTGTCGCAGATCCGGCAGGAGCGGCGCCCCGGCTCGCGCTACGCCTCCCGCGAGCAGTGCATCTACGAGCTGCGCCGGGTCGTGGCGATGCTGCGATCGCACCGAGTGCCCTACACGTCGTCCGCGAACAAGTCCGTGGAAGAAATGGCCACCGTCATCATGCAACACCTCAAACGGAGGGACACCCTATGAGCCCCAACATCGCCCGGTTCGCCGACATCGGCCTGGCCGACCTCGAGACGGTAGGCGGCAAGAACGCCTCGCTCGGGGAGATGGTCGGGAGCCTTGCTTCTGCCGGGGTCCGGGTGCCGGACGGCTTCGCGACCACAGCAGACGCCTATCGGCGGTTCATCGGTGACACGGGTCTCGCGGAGACCATCGAGGGCGCCCTGCGCGACCTCGACACCGACGACGTGCAGCGGCTGGCCGAGACCGGACGCCAGATCCGCGAGTCGGTGATCACCCAGCCCTTCCCCGCCGAGCTCGAGGCCGACATCCGGGAGGCGTTCGCCCACCTCACCGGAGGCGATGACGAGATCGCGGTCGCGGTCCGCTCGAGCGCCACCGCCGAGGACCTGCCCGATGCCTCTTTCGCCGGCCAGCAGGAGACCTTCCTCAACATCCGCGGCATCGAAGCGGTGCTCACGGCGATCCGCGAGGTGTTCGCCTCCCTCTACAACGACCGCGCCATCGCCTATCGCGTCCACCACGGCTTCGCGCACGAGACCGTCGCCCTGTCGGCAGGAATCCAGCGGATGGTCCGCTCCGATGTCGGCACGTCCGGTGTCATGTTCACCATGGACACCGAGTCGGGTTTCAGCGACGCCGTGTTCATCACCTCGTCGTACGGCCTCGGCGAGGCCGTCGTCCAGGGCGCCGTCAACCCCGACGAGTTCTACGTCCACAAGCCGACGCTGCGAGCCGGCCGTCCGGCGATCCTCAAGCGCAGCATCGGGGGCAAGGCGACCCAGATGGTCTACACCGAGGACCGGGCAGTCGGGCGCACCACCGAGTTCGTCGACGTGCCAGAGCCGCTGCGGGGCAGGCTGAGCCTCACCGACCCCGAGGTGACCGAGCTCGCCGTGCACGCCGTCGCGATCGAGGAGCACTACGGCAGGCCGATGGACATCGAGTGGGGCAAGGACGGTGTCGACGGCCACATCTACATCCTCCAGGCCCGCCCCGAGACGGTGCAGTCGCGGAAGACAGGCGGGCAGCTGGAGCGCTACCGGCTCGGGGCCACCGGGGAG
>JAKDLQ010000289.1 GCA_030452775.1 Micrococcales bacterium
CCTCGGGCGGACGGAGCACCCCATGCGGGTACACATCGGCGGCGACCACGCGGCCTACGACCTGCAGCAGATCCTCGTCCGGCATCTCGAGGACGCTGGGCACGAGGTCGTCAACCATGGCCCACACGCCTACGACCCGGAGGACGACTACCCGCTGTTCGTGCTGCGTGCCGTCGAGGCCGTCGCCTCAGAGCCAGGGACGCTCGGGATCGTGCTCGGTGGTTCCGGCAACGGCGAGCAGATGGCCGCCAACAAGGTGGTCGGCATCCGGGCGGCGCTGGCCTACACGCCGGAGATCGCCGCGCTCGCGAGGGCGCACAACGACGCCCAGGTCGTCTCGATCGGTGCCCGGTTCACGTCGGAGGACCTCGCCAAGGACATCGTCGACACCTTCGTCGTCACGGACTTCACCGATGCGCAGCGACACCGTCGCCGCATCGATATGGTGGCGGCATACGAGTCATCGCATGAGCTTCCAGCATTCCCGGGCGCCGCGCCCTGACTCGGGATGCTGTTCGAACCCTCACGGCACATCGATCCCGGGACGGAGGGATGGTTGGCCAACATCTCGCGCATCGTCACCAATGCGCCACGCCGGCCACGCCTGTCGCAGAGATCGTGGCGGCGAGCCGACGCGGCCGGCCTGCGCCTGGTCAGATCCCCGTGGGTGCTGGTCTCCGGGTTCCTCGGCCTCGGGGTCATCGCAGGATGGGCGATCACCCTCTGGCCGACGCACGCGCCGTGGAGCCTGTTTGTCCTCCTTGCCGTCGCGGCCGGACTGTTCCTCGAGCCGAGGCCCCTGACCGTCGCCTACCTCGGTCTCCTCGCCATCCTCGTCGTGGCGGGGGTCCGCCTCGGCGCGAGCAAGGCCGCCACCCCGGGCACGACGGTGGTCACCATCGCGGTGATGGCCCTCATGCTGTGGCTGGCAAGAGCGCGTGCCAAGGTGGGCGTCGTCGGCGTCATGGGGGAGTCGATGCTCGTCGACATGCGCGATCGGCTCCGCGCCCAGGGCGAACTGCCGAGCCTGCCCGACTCGTGGGCGGCCGAGGTCGCCCTCAAATCCGCCTACGGTGACCGCTTCTCCGGAGACTTCGTCGTCTCCAGCCGCTCCACCGACGGACGGATCCTCGAGGTCGCCCTCGTCGACGTCTCGGGCAAGGGCCGTGACGCAGGCACCCGCTCGCTGGTGCTCTCCGGAGCGATGGGGGGGCTGCTCGGGGGGACGGACGAGGGCGGCTTCCTGCCCTCGGCCAACAACCACCTGCTCCGGCTGCGCTGGCCCGAAGGCTTCGCGACGGCGGTGCACGTGGCCATCGATCTCGAGAGCGGGAAGTTCACGATCGGTTCTGCCGGGCATCCCGCTGCCGCGCAGTTCTCGGCGGGCTCCGGACGCTGGGGGATGCTGTCCGGCGGTCGCGGTCCGCTCCTCGGGGTGATCGAGTCGGCTCACTACCCACGAGAGGCCGGAGCGCTGCGCCGCGGCGACGCCCTGGTCCTCTACAGCGACGGTGTCATCGAGGCCCGCAACCGCACCCTCGTCGATGGCATCGACCGGATGCTCGGATCAGCCGAGTTCTTCGTCACCAAGGGCTTCGCCGGGCTCGCTCACCGACTGTGTGACCAGGCTGCGGCGGGGGATGGCGACGACCGGGCCGTCGTGACCATCTGGCGCGAGTGATCGGGCGGCGCGATCACCTGCCGCTCCAGCCGATCCCGCCTGCTCCCGACGGCGCGCCTACGATGCCCCCGTGACCGAGAACTGCGAAGGCGCCGGCACGGGGCCGCAGCGGTCGGCCGTCCGCTCCGTTCCGGAGTTGCCACCGGGTGTCGTGCCCGCGCGGGTGCGCAGCTTCGTGCGCCGGGGCCGGTTCTCGGCGCTGACCCGAGATCGCCTCGAGCGACTCGGACCTGCGTGGTCCCTGCCCGAGGGACCCTTCGAGCCCGAGGTGACCTTCGGCCGGGTGGCACCCGTCGTGCTCGAGATCGGGTGCGGACATGGCGCCGCCGCCATCGCGTATGCCGCCGAGTTCCCCTCCAGAGACATGCTCGCCATGGACGTGCACAGTCCGGGGCTCGCCCGGATGCTGGCCGATGCCGCCGACGCGGGCCTGCCGAACCTGCGGATCGAGACCGGCGACGTCGTCGAGTTCCTCGAGAGCAGGGTCGCGCCCGGGACGTTCGACGCGGCCCACCTCTTCTTCCCCGACCCGTGGCCCAAGCGCAAACATGCCAAGCGGCGCTTCGTCAACCCGGTCAATCTCGACCTGCTCGTCTCGGTGCTGCGCCCCGATGGCCACGTCCTCGTCGCGACCGATCAGAACTTCTACGCAGACCACGTTCGGGCCGAGGTGGCTACGCACCCGAGGTGGGCGGCATACGACATCGAGCGTCCGACGTGGCGCCCGACCGCGGGATTCGAGGCCAAGGGACGCGCGGCCGGACGCCGGATCAGCGAACTGCGTCTGGACCTGCTGGCCGACCCTCAACCGAGACAGGACTGAGCCCCTGATGGTCGGGGCAACAGGATTTGAACCTGCGACCTTCCGCTCCCAAAGCGGACGCGCTA
>JAKDLQ010000290.1 GCA_030452775.1 Micrococcales bacterium
CGCCCACGGGCGCGTCTCCCGTCTACGTGTGGCGCTCCGATCCGGTCGCGCTCTATCGCGCGCGTCGAGTCCGGCGGCGCCGGGGGCAGGCGGAGACCGCTGCGCTGGACCTGCTCGACGCGATCGCACCGGCGCTGCGAGCCGGACTCAGTCCGCAGCGTTCGTTCGAACTCGCCGCGCAGGCAGGTGCCGGTTCGATGCCAGGGGGCTACGGGCCGGCGCCGGATCTTGATGGACCGGGCGAGAGCGCCGCGCTCATCTGGGAGCGATGGGCGAGGCAGGCGCGCTCCGCCGATCTCGCGTTCGTGGCCAGCGCCTGGCGGCTGTCCGAGACTGCTGGTGCGCCGCTGGCGGAAGCGGTGGATCGGGCCGCCTCCCAGCTGCGCTCGGGACTGTCTCGGCGGCGCCGGCTCGCTGCCGCCATCGCCGGTCCACGGGCGACCGTGACCGTCCTGACCGTCCTCCCGATGTCCGGGCCGCTCTTTGGCCTGGCCTGCGGACTCAGCCCCGGTGCCATGTATCTGTCGACGCGGCTCGCGACAGGCTCCGCCCTGCTGGGGGCCGGCCTGATCCTGCTCGGCCGGTGGTGGTGCACGCGTATTGTGCGAGCCGCGGGGGCGTCGTGATCAGCCCAGCTCTGCTGGCCGCGCTGCTGACAGCGGCGGCAACCTGGCTGTACGGCCCGTTCGGCCATCGGGGGAGCGCGCCCCGACGGCCCGGCAGGCAGCGCTCGGGGGGGCTGGGGCCCCGGTGGGGGGCGTTGCGAGGAGGTCGGAGCGGGGCATCGACCACGGGACCCGCAGGCGTCTCGGGCAGAGGTTCGGCGTCCGGATCGGGTCCGGGCTCCGTCAGAGCTGGGGGCGGCGTCTCGAAGCGGGACATCGAGTCGTCGCTGGTGCTGCTCGCGCTCGCCTACCGTTCCGGCCTGCCAAACACATCGGTCCTCACTTCCGTGGCCGACGGAGTGTCCCCGGCGGCTGCTCGAGACCTGCGTCAGGTCGCAGCGGCACTGCAATGGGGCGCCACAGAGCGCGAGGCCTGGGCATCGGTCGACCCCGCCTGGGCGCCGGCAGCTCGAGCCCTGCAGGTGGCCCACGCTGCCGGGCTGCCACCCGGCTCGCTGCTCCTGCGAGCTGCGGAGGATCTGCACCTCGCCGAGGTCGAGCGCCTCGAGGTGTCCGCGGCCAAGGCCGGTGTCCGCCTCGTCCTGCCGCTCGGGCTGGTCCTGCTGCCCGCGTTCTGCCTGACGACCGTAGTGCCGCTCGTCGTGGCGCTCGGTCAGGAACTGCTGATCGGGCGATGAAAGCTCCGCGGGAAGAACTCGCGGGATGGGGGAGAGACAAGGAGATTGGCATGACTCAACGGATGAGGACCATACGTCGCGCATTGGTGCGAATGCGACGCACGGAGGCCGGGATGACGACTGCAGAGTATGCCGTGGGAATCATGGCCGCGTGCACCTTCGCGTTGGTGCTGCTCGGTGTCGTCAAGTCCGGGGCCGTCAAGAGTGCCCTGGCTGGGATCGTCCAGAGCGCCCTCGGGTTGGCTGGCTGATGGGCCGGCGTCCGCCGACCGCGCCGGCGTCTGCGTCGAGGTCGGCGGACCGAGCGGGGTCCGGCCGCCAGCGGCCGCCACGGGATCGCGGGATGGTGACGGCAGAGCTCGCTGTCGCCATCCCGGCGGTCGTCCTGGTCCTCGTCGTCTCCCTGGGTGGGCTCATGGCCGCCCTCGATCAGATTCGCTGTGTCGATGCCGCGCGGATCGCGAGCCGGGCGGCAGCGCGAGGGGATCCACCGTCTGCCGTCAGGTCGCTCGCTGTGCGCGGCGCCCCGAAGGGCGCCACCGTGATGGTGCGTCAGCAGGGCAGTCAGGCCCTCGTCACGGTTTCGTCGCGAACTGGTGGTTGGGCCGGGCTCGTGCCGTCCTGGACGGTCTCGGCATCGGCGTCGACTCCGGTTGAAGCCGGCGGAGCGGGCCGGTGATGCCGCACGCGCCTCGCGCTCAGCCGATACCGACCACAGGGCGGCCTTGCGCTCGGCCGATGACGACGCACGTGTCTCACGCGGTGGCGTCTCCAGCGTCAAGGTCTCGCGCGCGATCGGTGCCGATGCCGGGTACTCGGGTTCGCGATGAGGGGGCTGCCACGGTGCTCGTCGCCGGCCTCGTCGCGGTCGTCGCGACCGTCGCGATCGCTGTACTCGTCCTCGCAGGCGCGGTCCTGGCCAGCCACCGAGCCCGACTGGCGGTAGATCTCGCCGCACTCGCCGGTGCCGTCCGACTCCAGTCCGGTACATCGACGGACGAGGCGTGCGGGATCGCCGCGCACGTGGCTCATCGCAATCGGGCGCGTCTGGTCACCTGTCGCGTGAGCGGCCCCGTGATTGAGGTGACCGTGGCCGTTCCAGCGTGGTCCGGCTCTGAGGCGCTGGCTCGCTCCCGTGCCGGTCCGGACGCCGGTGCGGGGTCAGCCTGAGGCTGAGGCTCAGAAGGGCGGCGGGTCCTCGTCGCGGGCTGGGGCTGCGGCGTCGGTCGGGCTGTCGGTCCGGC
>JAKDLQ010000291.1 GCA_030452775.1 Micrococcales bacterium
CCGGTGTGCGGCGGCATCCGTCGCAGGCGGGTTCGATTCCCGTCCGCCTCCGCCATCGGCAGCCCGCGCGAAGGAGGAGCCCGATGACCGGCATCGACCCGCGCCGGACCGTCCCTCGGACCGACGCTCTGCTGCGCAGCCCCCTCTTCGTCGAGGCGGCCCGCCGTCTCGGACGGGTCGTCGTCAAGGCGGCCGTCACCGACGCCCAGCATCGCGCGCGCTCCGGCGAGATCGCGCCCGACGACGTCGCCGCGACCGCGGCAGCGGCCCTCGAGGCACGCGAGCGCTCCCTGACGACGCTGCGTCCGCTGCTCAACGCCACCGGGGTCGTCCTGCACACCAACCTCGGCCGCGCTCCCCTCTCCCCCGCCGCCGTCGCGGCGATGCGGACCGCGTCCGGCTACGTCGACGTCGAGTACGACGTGGACATCGGCGCCCGCTCATCCCGCGGCCGTGGAACCGTTGCCGCACTACGCGAACGGGTGCCGACCGCCGAGGCCGGCCTCGTCCTCAACAACGGCGCCGCCGCCCTCGTCCTCGCCACGACAGCTCTCGGCGCCGGCCGCGAGGTCATCGTCAGCCGGGGCGAGATGGTCGAGATCGGCGACGGCTTCAGGCTGCCCGACCTCATCGCGTCGACCGGCGCGCGTCTGCGCGAAGTGGGCACGACCAACCGCACCAGCCTGCCCGACTACGCCGAGGCCATCGGCCCCGACACCGGCCTGATCCTCAAGGTCCACCCGAGCAACTTCCGCATCGAGGGCTTCACCGGCGCGGCCTCCATCGCCGACCTGGCCATGCTGGCCCGCGAGCGCGGGCTACCGCTCGTCGTCGACACCGGCAGCGGGCTGCTCGCTGCGGACCCGCTCCTGCCCGACGAGCCCGATGCGACCAGCGCGCTCGCGGCCGGTGCCGCCATCGTCACGTGCAGCGGTGACAAGCTGCTCGGCGGCCCGCAGGCGGGCCTGGTCCTCGGCGGGGCCGCCCTTGTCGAGCGGCTGCGCCGTCACCCCCTCGCCCGCGCCCTGCGTGTCGACAAGACGACCCTCGCTGCGCTCGAGGCGACGCTGCGCGGCGGGCCCACGGTCACCGACCACTACCTCCATGCCGACCCCGCGGCCCTGCGCGCACGGGCCGAGTCGCTCGCCGCAGCGCTCCCGGGGCACCTCCGGGCACGGGTCGTGCCGAGCGAGGGGGTCATCGGCGGAGGTGGCGCTCCCGGCGTGACCCTGCCGGGATGGGCGATCACGCTCCCCGAGGGGTATGCCGCTGCGCTGCGCCGCGCTGCGCCCCCGGTCATCGCCCGGGTCGAGTCGAGGCGGTGCCTCATCGACCTCCGATGCATCCCCCCCGAGTCGGACAACGATCTCGCCGAGGCCATCTGCGGCGTCGCGGGCCCGGACTGATGCACGTCGTCGCCACGGCGGGCCACGTCGATCACGGCAAGTCGACGCTGGTGCGGGCCCTGACCGGGATGGAGCCGGATCGCTGGGCGGAGGAACGTCGGCGCGGGCTGACGATCGACCTCGGCTACGTGTGGACGACACTGCCCGGCGCCGGTGAGGTGGCGTTCGTCGACGTCCCAGGCCATCGGCGGTTCATCGGCAACATGCTCGCCGGCCTCGGCCCGTCCCCGGCGGTCATGCTCGTCGTGGCAGCCGACGAGGGCTGGCGCGAGCAGTCGACCGAGCACCTCGAAGCGATCGATGCGTTGGGTCTGCGTCATGGACTGCTCGTCGTGACCCGGTCCGACCTGGCCGACCCGGGCCCCACGCTCACCGCCGCCCGCGAACGGGTCGCGACCTCGTCGCTCGCCGGCGCCCCGGCCCTCGCGGTCTCTGGGGTCACCGGCGCGGGCCTCCCGGAGCTGCGAGGCGCCCTCGCGCGCCTCTGCGCAGCCCTGCCGGAGCCGCGGCAGACCGGTCGGGTCCGTCTCTGGATCGACCGGTCCTTCACGGTCCGAGGCAGCGGCACGGTGGTGACCGGGACGCTCGGAGCAGGCACCCTGCGCGAGGGCGACACCCTGGCCGTGCGGGGCCGCGACCTCACGGTCCGGGGGCTCGAGAGTCTCGGACGCCGCCGTGACGACGTGGCCGCCACCGCACGGGTCGCCGTGAACCTCAGAGGAGCCCACGCCGGCGAACTGTCCCGAGGAGATGCCCTGCTCACCCCGTCGGCGTGGCGCCTGACGAGCCAGGCGGATGTCCTGCTCGGCACCGACGCCGCGGCCCTGCCTCCGCACCTCTCGTGCCACATCGGCACCGCTGCTGGCGGGGGGGGGGTGCGGCCGCTCGGCGCCGAGGCGGCCCGACTCCTTCTCGAGCGCCCGCTCCCCCTCGAGGCCGGGGACCGCGCGATCCTGCGCGACCCCGGCGGCGCGGGCGCCCTCACCGGCGCACTCGTCATCGACGTCGACCCACCCGCCCTGCGCCGGCGCGGGGCGGCCGCCACCCGCGCTGCGACCCTGCGGACGCACCGCGTCGGCCGGGAACCGGAGCAGC
>JAKDLQ010000292.1 GCA_030452775.1 Micrococcales bacterium
TCGCCGAAGCCACCAGCGTCACCGACACCATCGACGCCCGGGTCGACCGAGTCACCCGGATCGCCGCTGCTGCCCGCAACACGTGCCCTCACCAACGCGCTCGCCACGGAGCTGCGCGGTCGCAGTGTATGGGCTCTGCCCTACGCGGACGCCGACCTGGCGGCAGCAGCCGAGATCGACCCGACCGATCCCATCGTGCGGGATCTCGTCACCCGCGCCGACTCCCTGACGACCCGACTCGACCAACCGGTGCGCTCCGATGTGGCGTGGCCGGTGGACGAGCTGCTCCCCCCCGGGCGTGAGGCCGAGCTCAAGCAGCTGTACGCACGGAGCACGCGGGGCGGCCCGGCCGGCGGCCCGGCCGCCATCATCGTCCGACAGGACGCGATCAGCGCGGCCTCACCCTATACGCCAACGGCGATTCGGGTCACGAGCGACGGGACCCGCCTGCTCGCATCCGACCCCGGTCTCTCTGCCGCGTTGCCGACGACGGAGTATGCCGCCGGGCTGAGTATCCAGCGATACCTCGCCGACACCCTCGTCCTGCTCGGCGAGCGGCCCGGCACCCCGCGTACGATCCTGGTCGCGGCGCCCCGGACCTGGAACCCCGAACCCGCCGCCTTGGCGAGCTTCCTCGCCGCGACGGACGTGCCCTGGCTCACGCGGGTCGATGCGTCGACGTTGCTCGACTCCGCACAGCCGGCACCCCAGCCCGAGCAGACCACGGCCTCTCCCCCGGAGCCGTCCGTCCCGCCCGCGGCGCTCACTCCCGCTCGACTCGCCCATCTCGAGGCGCAACGACAGAACATCCTGCGAGTGGCCACGGTGCTGCGCGACGGGGTGGGATTCGAACGGACCTATCGGGAACTTATCGATGAGCTCACCAGTGCGCGCTGGAGGTATGCGCCGCAGGAGTGGACGACGTTGTCCCGGGCGTTGGACAAGGAGGTACGGGCCGCGACCAGCGCCATCAAGGTGATCCCGCGCGGGGTCAACTTCCTCGCCGAGAGCGGCATACTGCAGATCACGGTCGCGAACGGCCTCGACTATGAGGTCAGCGACATCCGTCTCGTGCTCTCGCCGACGAACCCCCGGATGCAGATCGTCGAGCAGCCCGAAGCGATCACCATCGGGGCGGGGTCGCTCACCACCGTCCGGGTTCCGGTGACCGCCGTCGCCGCGGGACCGGCGGACATCCGCGCCATCCTGACCACCGCGGATGGCACCCCGATCGGACAGGGCGCGATCATTCCCGTGTCCGCGAACCCCCTCGATGCCGAGATCTACTGGATCGGCGGGATCGTCGCGGCGCTCATCCTCATCGCGGGAGTGCTACGCACGATCCTGCGTGGGACGTCGCGAATCGAGGAGATCGGCGAAGGAATCGACGAGCTCGCCGACCTCGCGGGCCAGAGGACCCCCGATCGCGCCACCCCCGACGGTGATTCCTGACTGGCTCCCGCACAGCGCGCCCTGACGAGACGCGCCGGTCTGGTGGGGAGCGCACAACGCGAGATCGACAGTGAGTCACCCTAAGATGTCCGCAGACATGGACTGCTAAGGAGTCAGCGTGCACGGCGTGGGACCGGGATCGGTACTGGCGGGTCGATACACCGCCACCCTGCGCATGTCCTCCAGCGCTCTCCACGAGCGATGGCGAGCCACGGACACGACGCTGGAGCGGGACGTCGTCCTCGTCTGCTTCCCGGCCGACTCGGAGGTCGCCGCGCCGGCGCTCGACGCCGCCCGGCGAGCAGCCGCCGTCGAGGACCACCGGTTGGTCCGAATCCTCGATGTGGGTACCGACTTCGGTGCCTCGTTCATCGTCGAGGAGCCGCTCACGGGGGCGGCACCACTGTCGCACCTGCTCCAGTCGGGCGGGCTTCCCGCCAATGAGGCGCGCCGCCTTACTGGTGAGGCGGCCACTGCTCTCGAGAAGGCGCGGCATCGGGGGTTGCACCACCTGGCTCTCACCCCGTCTTGCATCCTGCGGATGCCCGACGGCGAGGTCAAGGTCCGGGGCCTGGCGACCGAGGCCGCCCTCACCGATACCGATGACGCCGCCGATGCCGAGGCCTCCCGGATCGATGCGGTCGGGCTCGTCAAGATCGCCTACGCCTGCCTGACCGCTCGGTGGCCTCACGCTGCCTCCGAAGCGGGTCGGCCACCGCAGGACGTCGGTCTCGAGCCGGCACCCCGTGTTGCCGGCGGGGTGCCCGCCCCCTCCGAGATCGCCGTGGGGGTGCCGGCCGACCTCGACCTCATCTGCCGCCTCATGCTGGAGGAGAACGGCACCGGCCCGACCTCCCCTGGTGATCTGGCGGTACAGATCGCCCCCTGGCCATCCGAGCCACCGATCTCCGACGGCGGCATCGACGTCGCCTCGGCCCGATCGATTGGCCCGGGCAGTCCTCGGGAATCCAGTGCGACGCGGGGGCCGCCGGCCGTCGGTGGCGACGCCGCATCCGCCG
>JAKDLQ010000293.1 GCA_030452775.1 Micrococcales bacterium
CACGCCCTCGCGGTCGAAGGCGAGCTTGATCCGCTCGCGTAGCTCGCGCTGGACGCCGAAGTGCTCCTGTGGGGCGCACTTGGCGATCACCCGGATGGTGATCGCGCCGTCGGCGATCGCCTCGATGCCGGCGACCGTGGGCTCCTCGAGCATCCGGCCGGCTCCCTGGCCGGCATGGCCGGCCCCCTGGTCGGCATCGCCGGTGTTGCCGGAGTCGTTGGCGAACATCGCGGCCGAGACCTCGCGGATGATTCGTTGCGCCCGCTCCGGGTCCTCGTCATAGGCGATCGGCACGTCGACCAACGCCGTCGACCAGCCCTTCGACCGGTTGCCGATCCGGACGATCTCCCCGTTGCGGACGTACCAGACGATGCCGGTGAAGTCGCGCAACCGGGTCACGCGCAGTGACACGGTCTCGACCGTCCCGATCGCCTCGCCGGTATCGATGACGTCACCGACGCCGTACTGGTCCTCGATGATCATGAAGATGCCCGAGAGGAAGTCCTTGACGAGGCTCTGCGCGCCGAAACCGAGCGCTACGCCGCCGACACCGGCGGAGGCGAGCGTGGGACCGAGCGGGATGCCGATGATCGCCATGACGGTGAGGGCCGCGATCCCGAAGATGACGGCCGTCGAGATGCTGCGTAGCAGGGACCCGAGTGCCCGGGCGCGCTGTGCATACCGCTCCCTGGAGACGCCGATCGCACGCGCGATCGTCGAACGCCCAGGCACCGACTCGTACCCTTCGCCGCCCCGGTTCGCCACCGAGTCGACCAGCCGGCCGATGAGGCGGTGCACGAGCCACCGCGCCACCACGGCGATGACCACGGTGACGAGGATCGTCAGCGGAGCCCCGATGAGCCAGTCACCCGCCTGTGCCCAGGTGAGCGTTGGAAGTGAGCGCAGCGGCATAGGGCTCATCCTTGCGTATGCCGCTGTGCCGGCTCGGCCCGAGCGCTCACCCCGGCGAGGCGTCCCTGTCCTGCGCCCTCAGGGCGCGCGCGATGGTGTCGCGGTTCTCCGCCACCATGCGCACGAGGCCCGGCGCAGCGTCGCGGTTGCTGTCCAGCCACGAGTCCGAGGCGGCCTTGAGCTGGCTGGAAGCGAGGGCGAAGGGATAGAACCCGAGGACGACCCGCTCGCCGATGGCGACGCTGCGCTGCGCCCACGCGTCGACGAGCATGTCGTGGTACGTCTCGATGTAGGGCTCGAGCAGCGACAGGTCGCGGCTGCGGCGGAAGCCGGCTCCGATGGCTTCGACCATCTGGTTGGGCAGGTCGTTGCGTTCGACCGCCTTGGCCCATGCGTCGGCCTTGGCCTCCGCGGTGGGGCGCGCGGCGAGAGCCTCGGCGGCCCGCTCCTGACCCGTCGAGGTGGGGTCTCGATCCAGCTCCGACCGGATCTCGTCCGCATCCGCCGCCCCGATCGCGGCGAGCGCCGTGACGAGCGTCCAGCGCATCTCGGTGTCGACCTCGATCCCGTCGATCGGGCGCTCACCCGAGAGCAGCCCGCGCAGGCGCGACTCGTCCGCCGGGTCGCTGGTGCTGCCCGCCCACGCCCCGACGAGCTGGAACTGTGCGTCGCTGCCTGGCTCGGCCGACTCGGAGAGGTGTCGCAGGGACGTGCAGAGCAGGGACCCGATCGCGTGCCGGTGCTGCGCAGCGGTGTAGAGCCGGGCGGCGGTCTGGGCTTGTCCGAGCAGGACGCGTAGCAGTGTCGAGTCGGACTCCCCGGGAAGGGAGTCCAGCACGAAGCGGACGAAGTCGCTGGCGCTCATCTCGGCGTCGCGGGTCATGTCCCAGGTCGCGCCGAGGACGAGCGAGCGGGGCAACGAGTCACGGAAGCCGCGCGGATGCGTCAGGGCTGCCTCGAGCGAGCGCGCATCGAGGCGGATCTTGGCATAGGCGAGGTCGTCGTCATTGAGCAGGAGCAGGTCCGGCTGCTCCTGCCCGGCCAGCTCGGAGATGTCGGTGCGCGCATCGACGATGTCGACCTCGTCGTAGCCGACCCGTTCGAGACGCTCGCCCTCGATCCGGTAGCGCCCGATGCCGAGCCGGTGCGGACGGAGCGTCGGGTGCTCGGGGACTGCGGTCTGCACGATGGCGAACGACGAGTAGCTGCCGTCCCCGGCCACCTCGACGTCCGTGCGCAGCGTGTTCACGCCGGAGGTCTCCAGCCAGAGCTTCGACCAGGTGGACAGGTCGCGGCCGGAGGTCTGCTCCAGCGCGCGGAGCAGGTCGCCGAGGGTCGTGTTGCCCCATGCGTACGCCCGGAAGTACTCGCGCAACGCTGCCGTGAACGGCCCCCGCCCGACGTAGGCGACGAGCTGCTTGAGGACCGACGCGCCCTTGGCGTAGGTGATCCCGTCGAAGTTGACCTCGACGTCCTCGAGGTGGCGCATGTCCGCGGCGATCGGGTGGGTCGAGCTGAGCTGGTCCTGGGTGTAGGCCCAGGCCTTCTCGGCCGT
>JAKDLQ010000028.1 GCA_030452775.1 Micrococcales bacterium
GACACCTCGCACTCAAGCGATACCGCGCTCACGCGGCACCGCGCGCTCGAGCGATCCCGCGCTCGAGCGATCCGCGCCCAAGCGATCCCGCGCTCGGCACCGCGCGCGGCGGCATACGGACGAGGCGTCAGACCCAGAAGCCGCGCCCACCGAACCAGTCGCCGTAGTCTGAGGGGCGCCCGAAGGCAGACGGACCACGGTCCCCGAGGTAGCTGCTGACGACCGCGACGCCGAGATCGTCCAGCTCGGGGGCGATGACCCGGCCATCGACCCGGGCGGCCATCTGGTCGATGAAGCGTGCCAGCCCCGGGTCCTCGCCCAGCCGGAAGAAGCTCACCCGGGCGCCGAGGCGGCCCGCGGCATCGAGTTCGCGAATCGTGTGCGCGATGGTCAACGGGTGCGGCGGGTAGCTGAACCACGTCTCCCCGCTGCGCTCGAGGTGCGAGGTCGGCTCGCCGTCGGTGACGATGAGCAGCACGGGCTGGGCGTTCGGGTGCTTGCGGAAATGCCGGTTGGCGAGCAGCAGCGCGTGGTGCAGGTTCGTGCCCTTGTCCCACTGGGCGTCGAGGGCGGTGAGCTCCTCGATGTCCATCACCTGCGCGTTGCGGCCGAACCCGATGAGCTGGAGGTGATCGCCCCGGAACCGGCTGCTGATGAGGTGATGGAGGGCCAGCGCGGTCCGCTTCATCGGCACCCAGCGCCCGTCCATCGCCATCGAGAACGACGTGTCGGCGAGCAGCGCGACCGCAGCCTGGGTGCGTGCCTCGGTCTCGGTGACCTCGACGTCGCGGATGTCGAGGCGCACCCCACCGGCCGGGTCCCGACCCTCGCCGACGGTGCGCAGCACGGCGTTGGTCACGGTGCGGGTCACATCCCACGGCTCGGTATCGCCGAAGACCCACTCCCTGGTGGCGCCGCTGCGCTCGCCCGCGGCGCCCGCCTGGCGCTGGTCGCGCTGCCCGGCCCGCCCGGAGATCCGGTCGGCCACATCGCGCAGCAGCGCCTTGCCGAGCTGGCGCATCGCCTTGGGAGAGAGCTTCAACTGGCCGTCGGAGGTGCGCTTGAGCAGTCCACTGCGACGCAGCGCGCGTTCCAGCTCGGCGAGCGTCCGGGCGTCGATCGCCGCCTCGGGGCCGAGCTGACGGTCCAGCGCGTCGAGGTCGAGGTCATCGAGCCGGGCGCCGTCGTAGGACTGGGCGAGCTGGTCGGCGAGGTCGTCGAGGTCCGCGAGGTCCTGCAGGGCGCCGGTGCCATCGCCGAGGCCGAGGCCCTGCTCACCCTGGAAAGACTCGGCGCCGCCCCAGTCCTCACCGGGACGCAGGGCCTGAAGGTTGGCATCGAGTCGTCCGAGCTGGTCCATCAGCTGCGGCGATCCGAACGCCTGCTGCGACAGTGCCATCAGCTCGTCCCGCTGCTCCTGGGTCATCGAGTTGAGCATCCGCTGGGCCGCCGCGGAACGCTGCGCCAAGGCGTCGAGGAGCTCGTCCATCGTCTGCGGCTGCTCGGGGAAGAAGTCGCCGTGCTTGTCCATGAACTCCGTGAAGAGCTCGTCCGTGGGCTCGCCGTTGCGGTGGGCCTCGAGCAGGGTGTTGAGGTCGTCGAGCATGTCGTTGATGCGCCGGCGATCCTCGCCGCTCGCGCCCTCGAGGGCCTGCTTCATCCCCGCGAAGCGCTGGTCGAGCAGCTCCCGGCCCAGCAGGTCCTTGATCTGTTCATAGGCGTCGCGGGCCTCGGAGGAGCGCCAGGGGTAGTCGGACAGCTCGCTCACGGCTGCGGCCGTCGACGGTGGGAGGTTCCCGATCCGCATCTCGGCGAAGCGGGCATCGTCATCGAGATCGCGGGCCAGCTGCTTGCGTTCGGCGAGCACGGCCTGGTCGAGCAGCTCACGCACTTGCGCCATCGTGCCGTCGAGGTTGTGCCGCTGGAGGATCTCGCGGCGGCGCTGGGCGACGCGGCGCGCGAGGTCGTCAAGCCCCTGCCGCCCGTCCGCCCCGCGCCGGAGGAACTCGCGCATCGCGCGTTCCGGCGAGCGCCCGGACATGACGTCCTCGCCGATCGCCTCGAGGGCCTCGGCGAGATCGACAGGGGGCGCGAGGGGATCGGGCCCGCCGTCGTATCTGCCGTAGCGCGCCCTCACGGCCGCCACGTCCGCTGCATCATCCGTACACCGTCTCCCCCGCCGTGGTCTCCTTGCTCACCTTGCGGGCGAGGTAGAGACCCTCGAGGGCGAGCTCGATCGCGCTCGCCCGCTCACCGTCGTTGGTCGCATCGAGCCGGTCGCAGACCTCGTCGTAGAGCTCGGACTCCCCGAGGACCGGCAGGCCGGAGAGGAAGTCCCTGGCGCTGACCTGTTCGCCGGTCGAGACCATGGCGCCGGCCTCCATCGCCTCGACGAGCAGCGCGAAGTCGATGCCCCGGAAGTGCCGGGCCACCGTCTCGGCGAGCGCGGTGCGCAGCAGATGGGTGAGGACCTCCCGCTCGCGGCCCTCCTCGCCGGTCTCGAACTCCACCTTGCCCCCGAGAACCTCGACCACAGCCTCGAGGTCGACGACGCGGGCCACCGCCTCCGGCTCGCCCTGGATGGTGGCCCGGTGCCGGGCGGCTGCCGCAAGAGTCTCGGCACCGGCGATGGACAAGCGGGCGCTGACGCCCGAGCGCTGATCGACGGCGCTCGACTCGCGCAGATGCCGGGTGAAGCGGGCGAGGATCTCGACGAGCGTGTCCGGCACGTCCGCGCTCAGGTGCGCCTCCTGCCGGATGACCGCGACCTCGTCCTCGAGCGCCACCGGGTAGTGGGTGCGGATCTCTGCGCCGAAGCGGTCCTTGAGCGGCGTGATGATCCGGCCCCGGTTCGTGTAGTCCTCGGGGTTCGCGCTCGCGACGACGAGCACGTCGAGCGGCAGCCGCAGCACGTAGCCGCGGATCTGGATGTCGCGCTCCTCCATGACGTTGAGCATCGCCACCTGGATCCGCTCGGCGAGGTCGGGCAGCTCGTTGATGGCGACGATGCCGCGGTGGCTGCGCGGGATGAGCCCGTAGTGGATCGTCTCCGGGTCGCCGAGCGAGCGGCCCTCGGCGACCTTCATCGGGTCGACGTCACCGACGAGGTCCGCGACGCTCGTGTCCGGGGTGGCGAGCTTCTCGGAGTACCGCTCGTCGCGGTGGCGCCAGCCCACCGGCAGGCCGTCGCCGAGCTGGAGCGCGCGCCGCCGGGAGACCGGGGTGATGGGGTCGTAGGGGTGCTCGGCGAGCTCGCTGCCGGCGATGACCGGGGTCCACTCGTCGAGGAGCCCGGCGAGCGTGCGCAGCACGCGGGTCTTGCCCTGCCCACGCTCGCCCAGCAGGACGATGTCGTGCCCGGCGATGATGGCCCGCTCGAGCCGCGGGATCACCGTGGTGGCGAAGCCGTGCAGCCCCGGCCACGGGTTGCGTCCGTCGCGCAGCGCGGCGAGCAGGTTCTCGCGCAGCTCCTCCCTGAGGTGGCGCTGCTGGTGGCCCGAGGCACGCAGCGCCCCGACCGTCGTCAAACCAGGAGTCTTCGTCACCCCTCCACGCTAACCCCGCGCGCCACCAATCCCGCAGCACCACCGCATGCCGTATGCCGTATGCCGTCGAGCCGCACCTGAGCTGCACCTGCGGCCGCGACTGCGGGCCAGCCCCGCCCGCGCACGCCTAGCTACTGCTTCTCTTGCGCAACCGAGCCGCCCGCTCACCTCCTCTCGCACAACCGAGCCGCCCGCTCACCTCCTCTCGCACAACCGAGGCGCCCGCTCGACGTGCCGGCCGTGGGGACGCTGCCCAGCGGCATACGACATCGGGGTGAGCTTCCGGGAAGTACGACCGAGTCGGGCTCCGTCGGGTCAGCCCACCCAGACGCGGGCGTTGCGGAACATCCGCAGCCACGGGCTGTCGGCCTCGACCGGCCCGGGGCTCCACGACAGCTGGACGTTGCGGGCGACGCGCTCCGCGTGCGGCATCACCGCGGTGAAGCGGCCATCCGGGGTGGTCACTGCCGTGAGCCCGTCGGGCGAGCCGTTGGGGTTGTGGGGGTAGGTGACCGCCGGTCTGCCCTGGTGGTCGACGAAGCGGGCGACCCGGTGCACGGCCGCGGCGTCACCGCGCGCCGAGAAGTCGGCGAAGCCCTCACCATGGGCCACCGCGATCGGGATCCGGCTGCCGGACATGCCCGCCGTGAGGATCGACGGCGAGTCGAGCACCTCGACGAGTGTCAACCGGGCCTCGTACTGCTCGGATCGGTTGCGGGTGAACCGGGGCCAGGCCTCGGCGCCGGGGATGAGCTCGGCGAGCGCCGCGAACATCTGGGCGCCGTTGCAGATGCCGAGCCCGAACGTGTCCTCGCGCTCGAAGAAGGTGCGGAACGCGTCGGTCAGCCGCTCGGTGAACAGCACCGAGCGCGCCCAGCCCTCCCCGGCACCGAGCGTGTCGCCGTAGGAGAAGCCGCCACACGCGGCGAGCCCGACGGCGTCGGCCAGGTCGAACCGGCCGGCCTGGAGATCGGTCATGTGGACGTCGTACGTGTCGAAGCCGGCGCGGTCGAACGCGAACGCCGTCTCGACGTGGCTGTTGACCCCCTGCTCCCGCAGGATCGCGACTGTCGGCCGGGCCCCGAGGCCGATGTACGGCGCGGCCACGTCGTCGCCCGGGTCGAAAGTCGGAGACACGACGACGCCGGGGTCGTCATCGGCCCCGAAGGCGGCGTGCTCCTCGTCGGCGCAGGCCGGGTTGTCACGTAGCGCGGCGATGCGCCACGACACCTCGTCCCAGGCCTGCGCGAGGTCGCGCACGGGCTCCTGCAGGGCCAGCTTCCCGCCGAAGCCGAGGCTGACGACGCGGTCGACGGTGGGCCGGGCGACCGTGCGGCTGAGCTCGCCCAACCCGTGCGCGGCGAGGATCTCCTGGACCTGCTCGCGGCGCTCGGAGGGCACCTCGACGACGACCCCGAGCTCCTCGGCGAAGAGCTCCTCGGTCGAGGCCAACGGGCCGACGGACAGGCCGCATCCGCTGGCGAAGGCCATCTCGCAGAGGGTCGCCCACAGACCCCCGTCAGAGCGGTCGTGGTAGGCCAGTACGAGCTCACGAGCACGCAACTCGGCCATCGCCGCCGCAAGGCCCGTGAGCAAAGCGGGATCGTCGAGGTCGGGGACCGCTTCGCCAAAGACGGCGGCCACCTGCGCGAGGATCGACCCGCCGAGCCGGTTGGCGCCCCTGCCGAGATCGATGAGCACGAGCTCGGTGTCACGCCGCGAGCCGTCGGCATCGTGGATCACGCCCTGCAGCTGCGGGGTCAGCGTCCCGCGCACATCGGGCAGCGAGGCGAAGGCGGAGACGACGAGGGACACCGGGGAGGTGACCTGTTTGGCCTCGCCCGATGTGGCATCCGTCCAGCGGGTGCGCATCGAGAGCGAGTCCTTGCCGACCGGCACCGAGATGCCGAGGGCCGGGCACAGCTGCATCGCGAGCGCGTGGACGGTGTCGTAGAGCGCGGCGTCCTCACCGGGCTCGCCGCACGCGGCCATCCAGTTGCACGAGAGCTTGACACCCGTCAGCGCCCCCACCGGCGCCGCCAAGAGGTTGGTCAGGGCCTCCCCGACCGCCATCCGGCCCGAGGCGGGGGCATCGACCGAGGCGAGCGGCATACGCTCGCCGCTGGCCATGGCCTGCCCCGCGAGGCCGGTGTGATCCGAGAGCGTCACGGCGACGTCGGCCACCGGCACCTGCCACGGGCCGACCATCTGGTCGCGGTGCGTGAGCCCGCCGACGGTGCGGTCGCCGATCGTCACGAGGAAGCGCTTCGAGGCCACCGTCGGGTGGCGCAGCACCGCATACGCGGCAGAGCGCAGGTCGATGCCGTCCAGGTCGAGCGAGTCGCCGCGGCGCTTCACCCGGGTGACGTCGCGGGTCATCCGGGGAGTCTTGCCGAGCAGCACCTCCATCGGCATGTCGATGGGGCGGTCGTCGCCGGGCTGGTCCTGCGGGCCCGGCGCCACCACGAGCTGCGCGTCATCGCGCGCCACCCCGACGACGGCATACGGGCAGCGCTCGCGGTCCGCCAGCGCCGCGACCTGCGGCAGTGACTCCGGGGCGATGGCGAGGACGTAGCGTTCCTGGCTCTCGTTGCACCAGATCTCCTTGGGCGCGAGGCCCGACTCCTCGAGCGGCACCGCCGACAGGTCGAAGCGAGCCCCGCGGCCCGCGCCGTCGACGAGCTCGGGGAAGGCGTTGGACAGGCCGCCGGCGCCGACGTCGTGGATCGCGAGGACGGGGTTGTCCGGCCCGAGGCTCCAGCAGTGGTTGATGACCTCCTGGGCGCGCCGCTGGATCTCGGGGTTGCCGCGCTGGACGGAGTCGAAGTCGAGCTCGGCCGCATTGGCACCGGCGGCCATCGAGGAGGCCGCGCCGCCACCCATGCCGATCCGCATGCCGGGCCCGCCGATCTGCAGGAGCAGCGTGCCGGCCGGGAAGCGGACCTTCTCGGTCTGGTCGGCGCTGATCGCGCCGAGTCCGCCGGCGCTCATGATCGGCTTGTGGAAGCCGCGCCGCACGCCGTCGACGGTCTGCTCGTAGACCCGGAAGAAGCCGCCGAGGCCGGGCCGTCCGAACTCGTTGTTGAAGGCGGCAGCGCCGACCGGCCCCTCGATCATGATGTCGAGCGGGCTCGCGATGTGACCCGGCGCGCCGTACACCTCCCGCTCCCACGGCTCGTCGGTGCCCGGCAGGCGCAGGTTGGAGACCGCGAAGCCGGTGAGGCCCGCCTTGGGCTGGCTGCCGCGGCCGGTGGCGCCCTCATCGCGGATCTCGCCGCCGGCGCCGGTCGCCGCTCCGGGGAACGGGCTGATCGCGGTGGGGTGGTTGTGCGTCTCGACCTTCATGAGGACGTGCACCTCGTCCTCGTGCGCGGCATACCGGCTCGGCCCGTCGTCGCCCGCGGGCAGCCAGCGGGTGACCGGACCGCCCGCCATGACCGAGGCGTTGTCCTTGTAGGCGACGATGGTGCCCGCCCCGGCGACCTCCTCGGTGTAGCGGATCATCCCGAAAAGCGACCTGTCCTGCGCGGCGCCGTCGACGACGAAGTCTGCGTTGAAGATCTTGTGACGACAGTGCTCGGAGTTGGCCTGCGCGAACATCATGAGCTCGACGTCCGTGGGGTTGCGGCGAAGGCCGGTGAACGCGCCCACGAGGTAGTCGACCTCGTCGCCGGACAACGCGAGGCCGTATGCCGTGTCAGCCTCCTCGATCGCCGCGCGGCCGCGGCCGAGGACGTCGACGCGCTCCATCGGCTCGGGCTCGCGCTCGCCGAACAGCGCCCCGGCGGCTGCGAGGGAGGACAGCGCCGACTCGGTCATCCGATCGTGGAGCAGGTCGGCGACCGCCAGCCACTGCTCCTCGTTGACGGGTGTATCGCCGGAGAGCACATACTCGGTGACCCGCTCCACGCGGTGCACGTCAACCCCGCAGTTATGTGCGATGTCGGTCGCCTTCGAGGCCCACGGTGAGAGCGTGCCGAGGCGCGGTGACGCGACGACGGTCGCAAGGTAGGCGCCCTCGGGCAGCGCCTCGGGCGGCGGCCCATACGCGAGCAGCCGGGTCACCGTCTCCAACGTCGAGGCATCCAGCGCGCCGTGGCTCGCGACCAGGTGCACGTGCTGAGCCGTGATGCCCGTCAGGCCCGGTAGGACCACCTGCAGGCGGGTGAGCAGGGCCTTGGCACGGAACGGCGAGAGAGCGTTGCCGCCCAGGACGGTGGTCAGCACCAGGTCGTGCGACGAGGCCATGCGTGCGGGTCTCCCGGGAGGTCTAGCGAGGACGTGGCAAAGGCGGCTGCCACCCCAAGGCTACCGGGGGTGTGGGTTCGCGAGGTCCGCAGTCCATCCCTCCGCGCCGCACGCACAGGGGCTCATCAGAGGGCACCGACCCGCAAACGGTCGGCGATGACCTCGACGTCACGCATGCCCCCCGCCACCTCGAGCATGAGGTCGTGGGCCTCGTCCTGTGTCAGGGCGGGGGCGTGTCCGTTCAGCTCAAGGAACGACACAGTCGCAAGTAACGCCAGCCTCTTGTTGCCATCGACGAGCGCGTGATTGCCAGTCAGGGACTGCAAGAGCGCAGCCGCCTTCTCGGCGAGTGAGGGGTAGGCATCCTCGCCGAACACCGTCGTCCGGGCCCGGCCCAGCGCAGCTGAGAGCAGACCGACGTCGCGCACCGGGCCCACGCCCAGCTGCCTGACCAGGATGAGGAGGCTCTCGAGGTCGAGAAACTCCGTCACGTGTGCTTCAACCGCTCGAGGACATCGGCCCACTTCTCGAGGTTCCGTTCCCCGATCTCCTCCACTCGAGCGTGCAGGGCTCGACGCTCGTAGTAGTCGATGACGGCTCGCCGAATGATCTCCTGACGCGAACCGCCTTCGGCGGCCACCAGTGCGTCGAGGGCCTTCTCGAGCTCGCTGTCGGTCCGCAGTGTCAGTGCCATGGCCGCATGGTATCATCCTGATACCAATATACCTTTGAGGGCGTGTGCGGCTGCCCCATGGACCACGACCGAGTCCGGGTGCATCCTGCGCGTCCAGGGGACCTGGCGGCGTTGCCGGCCCTCGAGGCAAGAGCGGACGAGCGGTTCGCCGCCGTCGGCATCTGGCCGCTGCCGCCGGCGACCACGGGCCTGTCGAGGCCGAGTCTGGCCATGGCCGCACGGACCGCGCGTCAGTGACCGAGCAGGCGCCAGAAGGCGGCGGCAGCACGCGATGGCCGGCCGAACCTGCGCTCGGTGACGTCGGCGGCCGCGAAGAGTGCGGTGACTGCGTTGACCCCGAGCCAGCGCAGCGGCTCAGGCTCCCACCGCGGGCTCGAATGCCCAGTCCACGGCAGGCGGGTCAGCTCCGTCTCACGCCCGAGGACGAGTTCGGCCACCGTGCGCCCGGACAGTGCCGCCGTGGCGACCCCGTCGCCGACGTAGCCGCGGGCGACGGCCAGCCCGGTGCTCCGGTCGAGGCTCACGGACGGATACCAGTCGCGTGGGACGCCCAGGTTGCCGCCCCACGCATGGCTGAACTCGACGCCCTCGAGCGCAGGGAAGAGGTCGATGAGGATCGAGCGGAGCATCGCGTGAACCCGCCCGTCGCGGTCGAACGAGGGATCGATCCGTGAGCCGAAGTGATATGGCGCGCCGCGCCCCCCGAAGGCCAGCCGCCCGTCGGCCGTACGCTGACCGTAGATCCGCAGATGGCGCTCGTCCGAGAAGGTGGGCCGGCTCTCCAGGCCGACCGAGTCCCAGGTCGTGTCGGACAGCGGTGCGGTGGCCACCATCAGCGAGTACATGGGCACCACGTCGCGGTGGTGGCCCGGCAGCCGCGGGGTGTATCCCTCCGTGGCCCGGACGACGTACTCCGCATCGACAGGACCCGTGATCGGTCACCACGCGCCGTGGCTCGATCGCGGTGACCGTGGTCTGCTCGTGGATGCGGACCCCACGTGACGCGACGACTCGGGCCAGCCCACGGACCAGCTTGGCGGGATGCAACGCGGCGCAGTGAGGCGTGAACGTGCCACCGAGCGCCCCCTGGACCTTCGCGAGCTCCCGGACCTCGCCTCCGGACAGCAGCCGGATCTGGTCTCGGCCGAAGCCCCAGTCGCGCCAGCTCTGGACCTCCGCAGCCCCACGGCGCAGCTGCGCCGTGTTGCGCGCAACCGAAAGGTAGCCGCCCTGGTGGAAGTCGCAGTCGATGCCCTCGCGAGCGGCGATCTCGCCGACAGCGACGACGGTCTCGTTCATCGCCTGTTGCATCCGGATCGCCGCTGCGCGACCGGACTCCCCGGCGATCCGGCGTAGCGACGCGGGGAAGATCGCCGAGCACCAGCCGCCGTTGCGGCCGGAGGCACCGAATCCGGCCACCTCGCGCTCGATGATGACGATGTCGAGGGACGGGTCCAGCTCGCTCAGCCAGTAGGCGGTCCACAGGCCGGTGAATCCGGCACCCACGATGACGACGTCGCTGTCGAGGTCGCCGGGCAGCGACGGCCGAGGGGCCCAGTCGTCCCCGGACGTCTCGTGCCAGAGGCTCAGATCACGGTATGCCGCGCCGGCGACGCTCATGAGATCCACGCACTCCTCTCAGAAGGTCTCGCCGGTGAGGCGCTCGTAGGCCTCGACGTACTTGGCCCGCGTCTGCTCGACGATCCGCTCGGGCAGGGCCGGTGGGGGCTCGCCGCTGGATCGGGACCAGCCCGACTCCGGCGAGGTGAGCCAGTCACGGACGAACTGCTTGTCATAGGAGGGCTGTGGGCGCCCCGGCCTCCACTGGTCGGCCGGCCAGAAGCGCGAGGAGTCCGGAGTCAGGACCTCGTCGGCGAGGACGAGGCTGCCCGACCCCTTGGCTTCCCGGCCGAACTCGACCTTGGTGTCGGCGATGAGGATTCCCCGCTCGCCGGCGATCTCGTTGCCGCGGGCGAGGATCGCGCAGGTCAGCTCGGACATCTCGGCCGCCAGCTCGGCCCCGAGCTGTGCCTCGACCTCAGGCGGGGTCATCGGCCGGTCGTGCTCACCGAACGGGGCCTTCGTCGAGGGGGTGAAGATCGGCGGGGCGAGCTTCGAGCCGTCCACCAGCCCGGGCGCCAGCGTGATCCCCGAGACGCTGCCGCTCGCGCGGTACTCCTCCAGCCCGCCGCCCGTGAGGTACGCGCGGGCGACCGCCTCGATCTCAAGCATCTCGAGCCTGCGGACGATGACGGCACGGCCGGCCACCACGTCAGGGACGTCGATCGCCAGGACATGGTTGGGCACGAGGTCGGCGAGCTGGTCGAACCACCACAGCGACAGCCGGGTCAGCACGATGCCCTTGTCGGGGATCGGGGTGTCGAGGATGAAGTCGTAGGCGGAGATCCGGTCCGAGGCCACGAGCAGGAGCCGGTCCGGGGACACCTGTCCCGACTCGTCGAGCGGCGCGTAGAGGTCGCGCACCTTGCCCGAGTAGACATGCTGGAAACCCTGCAGCGCAGGGGGGCCCGCCACCTCAAGCACCAATCGTGATCTCGCCGCGCGCCGCCTTGAGCGCGATGTCGCTGCGGTGGTGCGAGCCGTCCAGCTCGATGAGCGCCATGGCGTCGTATGCCGCCGACCTGGCCGCCGCGAGGTCGCTGCCGACGGCGACGACGTCGAGGACCCGGCCGCCGGACGAGACCAGCGCACCGGTCTCGTCGAGGGCCGTGCCGGCATGAAGGACGGTAACGCCGGGCACCGTCGCCGCGGCGTCGAGCCCGGTGATCCGGTCGCCCGTTCGCGGGGTGGACGGATATCCCTTAGCCGTCAGGACGACGGCGACGGCGCGATCGGCGGAGCAGCGAAGGGGACCGAAGATGTCGAGAGCGCCGGTCGCGGCGGCGTGGAGCAGCTGGGCGAAGGGCGTCTCCAGCCGAGCGATCGACGCCTGCCCGTCGGGGTCGCCGAAGCGGACGTTGAACTCGAACACCCTCAGGCCTCGTGACGAGAGGGCCACCCCGATGTAGAGCACCCCGACGAAGGGCGTGCCCCGGCGGCGCATCTCGGTGATCGTCGGCTGCGCGACCCGAGCGATCACCTCGTCCGCGAGCCCGGTCGGGGCCCACTCGAGCGGGGAGTAGGCGCCCATGCCGCCGGTGTTGGGTCCCGCATCGTCGTCGCCGACCCGTTTGAAGTCCTGCGCGGGAGCGAGCGGCACGACCGTGGTCCCGTCGCTGATGCAGAAGACCGACACCTCCGGCCCGTCGAGGTACTCCTCGAGCACGAGGCGGCCCTCGGGCCTGGCGAGGCAGGCGGCGGCGTGCGCCAGCGCCTCATCCCGCGAATCGGTGACGACGACGCCCTTGCCGGCGGCGAGACCGTCGGCCTTGACGACGTGCGGAGCGCCGAGGGCGTTGAGGCCGGACTCGACCTGCTCCATCGTCGTGCACACATGGGCCCGTGCCGTGGGGACCTCCGCCGCGGCCATGACCTCCTTGGCGTAGGCCTTGCTGCCCTCGAGCTGTGCGGCGGCGCCGGACGGCCCGAAGACCGCGAAGCCGGCGCGGCGGCATACGTCGGCCACTCCTGCGACGAGCGGCGCCTCGGGGCCGATGACGACGAGGTCGACCTCGTGCGTGCGCGCCACCGCGGCAACGGCCTCGCCGTCGAGGATGTCGAGGGGCACACAGAGCGCGGTCGCGTCGATACCCGGGTTGCCTGGGGCGGCGATGACCGCGTCCACCTCGGGGTCGGCCGCGATGGCGTTGACGAGTGCGTGTTCACGGGCTCCGGAGCCAAGGACGAGTACCTTCACGCCCGTCAGCCTAGGGCCACCATCAGATCATCCGGAGGGGGCTAGACTTGATGGTTCCCGCCTCGGAGGGAGGGGGGACGTAGCCGAACTCGAGAGCACTGGGGAGTCGTGACCTCTACGAAGACCGAGACGACCCGCGGCGCTGCCGTTTCCGAGGTCGTCGCCGAGCAGATCGCCATCGAGCAGGCGCACGTGGACCGCGTCCACGCGGAGCTCGAGAAGGCCGGCCGCCGCGTCGACGTCGTCCAGGCGGAGGGCTTGGCCCGCGGGCAGATCGCCAAGTCGGCCGAGGTCGGGCTCGAGGAGGCGGCGGGGCTCTTCGAGCGTGATGCGCTGATGTTCCACGCCGCAAAACGGCGGACTGCGCTCGACACGCAGTACGAGGGTCTCGTCTTCGGACGGCTCGACATCCACCATGACCTCGGGCGCCCGAGCGGCAATGGGGGCGCCCCGGCCGTGGGCACCGAGCGCGAGGTCCGCTACATCGGTCGTATCGGGGTGCGTGACGACGACTACGAGCCACTGGTCATCGACTGGCGAGCGCCCGCCGCCGCGGCCTTCTACCGCGCGACCCCAGCCGAGCCGATGGGGGTGCTGCGCCGCCGGGTGCTGCGCAGCGAGGGGGCAATGGTCATCGGGATCGAGGACGACCTCATGGTGCCGGAGGCCCCCGAGGACCTCGTCGTCGTCGGCGACGGGGCCCTCATGGCCGCCCTGACCCGCACCCGAGGCGCGCGGATGCGCGACATCGTTGCCACGATCCAGCTGCACCAGGACGAGGCGATACGGGCCAGCGCCCGTGGCGTCACCGAGATCACCGGCGGCCCCGGCACCGGCAAGACCGTCGTCGCGCTGCACCGGGCGGCCTACCTGCTCTACTCCGACCGCAGACGGTTCGAGTCCGGCGGCATCCTCGTCATCGGGCCATCCGGCGCCTATACCGCCTACATCGAGCGGGTGCTGCCCTCCCTCGGCGAGGAGAGTGTCGTGCTGCGCGCCGTCGGGGACATCGTCGACGCCGTGAGCACCGAGCGGCTCGACCCACCCGAGGTCGCCCGGATCAAGGGGTCGACGCGAATCCGGCCCCTCCTCGCGGCCGCGTCCCGCGGCGCCGTGCCCACGGCGCCGGAGCAGTTCCGAGCCATCGTGGGCGGGCACGCCGTCCGGCTCGATGCCGGCACACTCGATCGGGTGCGCTCTCAGGTGCTTCGCGGGCACCAGCGCAATCTCGCCGCAGAGTCGGCCCTGGCTGCCCTCGGTGAGGCCGCCTGGTCGCACCTCGCGGTCACCGGCGACCGCGACGCCAAGGCGGCCTTCCTCGACACGTGGGAGGATCATCTCGAGGTCGCGGCCTTCATGCGCGAGTGGTGGCCGCAGGTCGACCCTCGCGAGGTGCTCCTCTGGCTCGCCGACCGGGCGCTGGCCCGCCGCCATGCTCAGGGCGCCCTGTCCGACCACGAGATCGACCTCATCGCCGGCTCGTATGCCGCTGCCCTCGAGTCGGGCACGTGGTCGGTCGGCGACGTCGCCCTCATCGATGACCTCGCCGCCCGCGTCGGTCCGGTGCAGGAGCACGTGCAGGAGGAGCGCGGCTTCTATGAGATCGAGGAGCTCGACGACCTCAGCCAGTACGGCGTGACCGAGGTGCAGCCCGTCTCCCGCCGGACCGAGCGCACCGGTCCCCGGGCACAGTCCGGCGACCCGCGCGAACGGCTCCTCGCCGGCACGATCTCCCGGCCGAAGGAGTACGCCCACGTCCTCGTCGACGAGGCCCAGGACCTGTCCCCCATGCAGTGGCGGATGATCGGCCGACGCGGCAGGCACGCCTCCTGGACCGTCGTCGGTGACGCCGCGCAGGCTTCGTGGCCGGACCCGGCCGACGCCGCCGTGGCCCGGGAGGAGGCCTTCGGGTCGCAGCCACGAGCGGCCTTCCACCTGGGCACCAACTACCGCAACGCGCGTGAGATCTTCGACTACGCCGCCAAGATCGTGCGCCACCAGGTGCCCGACGCCGACATCCCGGTGGCCGTCCGCGACACTGGAGTCGAGCCGGTCGAGGGCGCCTTGGGTGATGCCCCGCTGAGGTCCGTCCGCGATGCCCTCGAGGCACTCGCCGGGCAGGTCGAGGGCGCCATGGCTGTGGTCACCCCGGCTGGCTGGGCCTCGGTCCTCGCTCCCCTCGCCGGCAGCCACCAGGGCAGGGTCGAGGTGCTCGACCCCATGTCGACGAAGGGGCTCGAATACGACGCCGTCGTCGTCGTCGACCCCGATGAGATCACTCGCGAGTCCCCGGGCGGGATCCGGGTCCTCTACGTCGCGCTCACCCGTGCCGCGCACCGAATGACCGTTTTGCGCTGATGCTCGGAACCTGCCGGTAGCCGGGGGTCCGGCCCTTTGCCTTTCACCTGTCGCACCCCAGTTGTCCCAATTGAGCGAGATGACTCCCGGACTTGGTCAGCGAACAGTAAAGATTTGTTCAAGATTGGAGGCGTCGGCTGCATTTGCTGACGCGAAGGTGGACTATTGATC
>JAKDLQ010000294.1 GCA_030452775.1 Micrococcales bacterium
AGGGCGCGGAAGATGCCAAGCGCGGTGGTGAGCCGCTTGCGAAGCTCGTAGCCGTGCAGCGGCCCGTCGTGCAGTAGTCCGAGGATCGCGAACTCGAGCAACGCGGCGCGGCGGCTCCGCGGTCTCGAGGCACGGGCAGATCTGGACATAGCAGCTACTCTATACCAAGATATATCGACGCGATACATCGCGGTACCTCGTTGGAGGGGCGGCGCTCAGGCCGACGATCACGGCCCAGGCCGACGATTGCGGTTCGGGCCGATGGTCGCGGCTCGTTCAGGCGAAAAAATTGTCGGCTGAACGAGCCAGGTCCGCCTGCCCGGGGCGGAACGCGGAACTGTGCGCCGACTGTGCCCGACTTGCTCCGATTCCGTCGGAGGGGGGCGCTCAGGTCATACTGATGCAGGCTCGGGTCGATCCGGGCTGACGTCGAACGAATTCGAACGAAGCCGAACGAAAGAGTTGTGGTGAGTCAGAGCAAGGGCGAGGTTCCTACCGCTGCAGGCGGCGCAGGCGAGCACGCCGCCGAGCACGCCGCCGAGCGCACCGGCTGGAGGCGGGCCGCCGTGGGGACGCTCAAGTGGGGCTCGATGAGCCTGCTCGCGCTCTTCATCATCATGGTCGTCGCCTTGTTCATCGCCTACAAGGCGATCAGCATCCCGAAGCCGAACCAGTTGGCGGCGGCGCAGGTCTCGATCATCTACTACGCCGACGGCACCTCGGAGATGGATCGGCTCGTCGCCCCCGAGGCCAACCGCGAATCGGTGCCGCTCGATCGGGTGCCCAAGCCCGTCCAGGAGGCGCACCTGGCGGCCGAGGACCGCGGCTTCTACACCAACAGCGGCGTCTCGGCGTCCGGCATCCTGCGGGCCATCAAGTCCGGGATGGGCGGCGGCGGCAACGGGCAGGTCGGTGGCTCGACGATCACCCAGCAGTACGTCAAGAACTACTTCCTCAGCTCGGACCGGACCCTGAGCCGCAAGGCCCGCGAGATCCTCCTGTCCGTCAAGATCGACGGCCAGCTGTCCAAGTCCGAGATCCTCGAGAACTACCTCAACACGATCTACTACGGGCGCGGCGCCTACGGCATCCAGAGCGCGGCGAGGACCTACTTCGACAAGGACGTGTCCGACCTGACAGTGTCCGAGGGGGCCGTGCTCGCCTCGGTCATCAACGCTCCCGCCCTCTACGACCCGGCGAACGGCGACGAGGCGCGCACCCGGCTGGCCAACCGCTACGCCTACGTCCTGGACGGGATGGTGGAGGAGGGCTGGCTCTCGGCGGACGAGCGGGCCAAGGACGCGGATCTGCCGAAGATCCAGCCGGTGCGGCGCTCGACCTTCGGCTCGGGCCCGACCGGTTACATCAGCGAAGGAGTCCGCAAGGAGCTGACCACGATCGGGCTCTCCGACGACGACATCGCCCGGGGCGGGCTGCGGATCACGACGACGATCGACAAGAAGGCCCAGACGGCGGCAGTGTCGGCGATGAAGGACCACCTGCCCGATAAGGTGACCGGCGGGCTCGTCGCGATCCGGCCCGACGACGGTGCGGTGATCGCCATGTACGGCGGCGCCGACTACGCCAAGACCCAGCTCAACTCCGCCACCCAGGCGATCCTGCAGGCCGGGTCCAACTTCAAGCCGTTCGCCCTGCTCGCCGCGGTGCGAGACGGCCTCTCGCTCAATACCGTCTTCAACGGGAACTCGCCGCAGACCATCGGTGGTGTCACGATCAACAACTTCGGTCACACCTCCTACGGGCCGGTCGACATGCGCCGGATGACCGGCCGCTCGATCAACACGGCATTCGTCGCGCTCAACGAGCGGATCGGGCCCGACAAGACCCGCCAGGCCGCCATCGACGCCGGCATCCCGGAGGACACCCCCGGCCTCGACGACTCCCTCACCAACGTCCTCGGCAGCTCCTCGCCCCACGTCATCGACATGGCCTCGGCGTACTCGACGATCGCGGCCCAAGGCGAGCGCTCCACACCACACCTCATCGAGAAGGTCACCTCGAAGACGAGCGACTACACCTACACGGCCGAGCCGAAGCCAGTGCGCGCCTTCGACCCGGACATCACCGCCGACGTGACCGATGCACTCACCTACACCGTCAAGCCGGGCGGCACCGCGACCAAGCTGCAGGGGCTCGGGCGCGACGTGGCCGGCAAGACCGGCACTTCCGAGGAGAACAAGTCGGCGTGGTTCACCGGCTTCGTCCCGCAGTTGACCGTGTCGGTCGGCATGTACAAGCCGGACAAGGCCGGCAACGCGACGCAGATGACGACCAGGGAGGGCTTCAACCTCACGGGAGGCGCGATCCCGGCGGACATCTTCATGGACTTCATGGTGCCGACCCTCGAGGACGTCCCGAAGGAGGACTTCCCGCTGCCGACCGGACTCAACCGCAACCCCGTCAACACCGTCACACCCACCTAC
>JAKDLQ010000295.1 GCA_030452775.1 Micrococcales bacterium
CCCGGGGGGGGCGCGGGTTACATGGTTCAACGCTCTCACGTTTACACGCTGGTACCCTCCGGGGGGGGGGGCGGGCGCGGCCCCGCCCCGCTCCCTCTGTCCTCGGTGCGGGTGGGGACGCGACTAGCGCGTGGCCACCTCGCACATACCGGAAGAAATCACTTCTCGGACCACCTCCTTCCTTGGCTTCGAACTTCGACCGTACGTCGTCTCGGGCCGGCCTCGCAAGGGCTTTCTGCGTGTCGCGGTCCGCCCGCCCCGCGCGACGACAGGGGTGACGACAGGAGCCGGCCCGGCGGCATACGGCATAGCAGGCAGGCCGCGCCTCCGACGGATCTCTGAGAGGGTGAGACCTGTGAGCCACGACCTGATCGACACCACCGAGATGTACCTGCGTACGATCTTCGAGCTCGAAGAGGAAGGCATCGTGCCGCTGCGAGCCCGGATCGCGGAGCGTCTCGGTCACTCGGGCCCCACCGTGTCCCAGACCGTGGCGCGCATGGAGCGCGACAGTCTCGTCTCCGTGTCCGACGACCGGCACCTCGAGCTGTCGGAGGAGGGGCGCCGGCAGGCGACCCGCGTCATGCGAAAGCACCGGCTGGCCGAGCGGCTCCTCGTCGACGTCATCGGGCTCGAGTGGGAGTACGCGCACGAGGAGGCCTGCCGCTGGGAGCACGTCATGTCCGATCAGGTCGAGCGCAAGATCCTTCGCCTCATCGACGGCGGGTGGGAGTCGCCCTACGGCAACCCGATCCCCGGGCTCGAGGAGTTCGGCGTCACGGAGTCGTCGGACTTCCGGGCCGGCCTGGTCCCGCTGACCGAGGCCGCCGCGCAGTCGCCCGCGGTCGTGACGGTGCGCCGGATCGGCGAGCCCGTCCAGGTGGAGCCCGAAGCGCTCGCGCTGCTCGCGTCCGCGGGGATCCTGCCCGGTGCCCGGATAGAGGTCCGCGCCGGCGACGAGCGGGTCGTTGCCGTGCGGGCCGGGGAGGACGTGGCCGGCGCCATCTCGCTCCCTGTCGATGTCGCTCAACACGTGTACTGCGAACTGTCCACCCCCTGATCGACGCCCGATCTGCGCTGATTCGTAAGCACTTCGTGAGCACTTCGTGACCTCAACGTGACATTTGGCCGGGTCTTCTGTAGGTTTGGCGACGCTCGCCCTCCCGATGAGCGAGTGCCTCGGATCGGATCGCCTCATCCTGCCGCCGATCCTAGGGTCGGCGCGAACAGTTGTGGCAGGAGCGGGGGAACCACCGAATGCGGACGTCGTGAGACGTCCTTGGGGTGAAGCCTCCACGGACCGGATGGTCCGAGCACAGGCCGGGCACTTGCACCTCCAGCCCGAACCCGACAGCTCACCTCGCAGGCGTTGGAGAGGTACACAGTGGCTCAGAACCTGCCCGGGCGCCATCGCGCTCCAGGTCGCTTCAATCCGTTCGCGGAGCTCAAAGACATCGCGAAGGAGTCGGCTCAGCCGGCCGCCAAGGGTGCCGCCGTCATGGCCGCCTCCGGTGGTCTGGTGGTCACCGCCTTCGCCTCGCCCGCCAATGCTGCCGAGGCCGTCACCGTGCAGTCGCAGAACACGGTCTCGTCCACCCCGGTCATCTCCGGGCCCGCTACCGGCACGATCAAGGTCAGCACCGCGTTGGGTGCCATCGGCTTCAAGGCCGCGCCCGCCAAGAAGGCGACCAAGACCAGCGCTCCGCGCGTCATCGAGGACATCGTCGTCAAGAAGCAGCGTCAGGCCGAAGCCGCCCGGAAGGCTGCGGCCGCCCGGAAGGCAGCGGCCAAGGCGCAGGCCCAGCGTGCGGCTGCGGCGCGGCGCGCGGCTGCCGCACAGCGTGCCGCCGCACAGCGTGCCGCCGCGAGCGAACGGACCGCTCCCTCGCGGAGCCGGAACGCCACCCCGACGCGCAGCCGGAACGCCACCACGACGCGCAGCCGGAACGCCACCCCGACGCGCAGCCGGAACGCCACGACGAGGGCCTCGCGCAGCACGGCCCGTACGCCGGTCAGGTCCCGGGCGGCCGCGCCGGCCAAGAAGACGGTCAACAGGGCGCCGACCCAATCGGCCAGTGGTCTGGTCGGGATCGCCCAGCGCGCGTTCGGTGTGCCCTACCGCTACGGCGGCACGAGCATGGGCGGCTTCGACTGCTCCGGTCTGACCCAGTGGGTCTACCGCCAGGCCGGCATCTCGATTCCGCGGACCGCTTCGGCTCAGCAGTCCGCCGCGCGCCGCGTGTCCAGCCCCCGCCCCGGCGACCTGGTGTTCTTCGGCTACCCGGCCTACCACGTGGGCATCTACGCCAGCCCGGGACGCCTCGTCGATGCCCAGCGCACCGGCACCGTCGTCGGCAATCACTCCATCTGGACGACCCCGTCGGGCTACGGTCGCTTCTGATCCGAGCCGCCATCGGCTTCGAGGAGGCCCCCATC
>JAKDLQ010000296.1 GCA_030452775.1 Micrococcales bacterium
CCGTGTGGATCCTGCTGTGGGACCAGCTCAGCTGGGGCAACCTCGTGAACGGCCTGCTCATCGGACTCGCCGTCACCCTCGTCTTCCCGCTGCCCGCGCTGGACTTCGCCGGATTCCCCCGCCCGCACCGGGTCGCCTGGGTCATCATCTGCTTCCTCAGGGACCTGGTCCATGCAAGCGTGCAGGTCATCGCCCTGGTGGTCACCCGGCGCGCGTTCCGCAACGCAGTCATCGAGGTGCAGTTGCGGTCCCGGTCGGACCTCTACCTCACGATCACCGCAGAACTGGTCGCGCTCGTGCCTGGCTCGGTGCCCGTCGACGCTCGCCGGTCCACCTCGACGCTCTACGTGCACCTGCTCGACGTCGGTGGGCCCGGCAACATCGAACACAGTCGCCAGGATGTCCTCAACGTGGAGGAGCGGGTCGTCCGAGCCCTGGGATCCCGCGCCGAGATCGCTGATCTCGAGCGCAAGAAGCACGAGGAGGAGACGGCATGACGATCGTCCCAGTCGCCGGGCTCGTGGCGCTCGCCATCGCGGCCGCACTCGCGCTGATCCGCCTCTTCCGAGGCCCGACCAACCTCGACCGGATCATCGCCCTCGACGTCATGCTCGTCATCCTCATATCGGGCATCGCGATGGATGCGGCGGGGCGCAGGACGACGACCAGCCTGCCCCTGCTCCTGGTCCTCGGCCTCGTCAGCTTCATCGGCGGCGTCGCGATCACCCGCTTCATGTCACACGACTCCGACCGGGAGGAGGGACGGTGAGCTGGCCGACCGTGCTCGACGTCGTCAGCGGCATACTGCTACTGCTCGGAGCCTTGATGTGCCTCGCCGGTGCGATCGGACTGCTCCGCTTCCCCGACCCCCTCTCGCGGCTGCATGTCGCTACCAAGCCCCAAACGTTCGGGTTGATCCTCGTGCTCGCCGGCCTCGCCCTCACGCTGCGGAGCTGGGCGTCCTTCACCACCCTGGTGTTCCTCACAGCAACGCAGTTCTTCACCGCCCCCGTGGCCGCCCATCTCGTCGGGCGGTCTGCGTATCGCATGGGCAGCGTCCGCACGGACCTGCTCGTCACGGACGAGCTCTCCGACGCGCTCGAAAGGTCCGGCGATAACCCGGACGGCACGCAGCCGCCACCCCCGGGCCAGTGAGGGAGGCCAGCGGCGAGGTCGTCCCGAGCGGACGGCTCATGGTCGGGCGGGCTGTGACCCTGCCTCGAGGTGAGCCTCTATGCCTTCAGGCCTTCACCGGCAGTTGTAGGGCGAGACGACGACCTCGACGCGCTGGAACTCCTTGACGTCGCTGTAGCCCGTCGTGGCCATGGCCCGGCACAACGCACCGACGACGTTGGTCGTGCCGTCGGCCTGGCGGCTCGGGCCGAAGAGGATCTCCTCCATCGAGGCCTGCGCCGGCAGCGAGATCCGCGACCCGCGCGGCAGCTCCGGGTGGTGCGCCTCCGCGCCCCAGTGGTAGCCGCTGCCGGGAGCGTCGGTGGCCCGGGCCAAGGCCGTTCCGAGCATCACCGCGTCGGCGCCGCAGGCGATGGCCTTGACGACATCGCCCGATGTCCCGACGCCTCCGTCGGCGATGGCATGGACGTAGCGGCCTCCCGACTCGTCGAGGTAGTCACGGCGGGCGGCGGCGACGTCGGCCACCGCCGAGGCCATCGGTGCGTGGATGCCGAGCGTCGTGCGGGTCGTGTGAGCCGCGCCTCCGCCGAAGCCGACGAGCACCCCCGCCGCGCCGGTCCGCATGAGGTGCAGGGCCGCCGTGTACGTGGCGGCGCCCCCGACGATGACCGGGACGTCGAGCTCGTAGATGAAGCGTTTGAGGTTGAGGGGCTCCGCTCGGCTGGACACATGCTCGGCCGAGACGGTCGTGCCCCGGATGACGAAGAGGTCCACCCCGGCCTCGACCACCGTCTTCCAGTACTGCTGGGTTCGTTGCGGTGACAGCGCGGCGGCCACGGTCACGCCCGCTTCGCGCAGGTAGCGCAGCCGTTCGGTGATCAGCTCGGCCTTGATCGGCTCGGCATAGATCTCCTGCATCCGAGGCGTGGCCACGCCCGCGCCGAGCCCGGCGATCTCCTCGAGCTGGCGCACCGGGTCCTCGTAGCGGGTCCACAGCCCCTCGAGGTCGAGCACCGGCAGCGCACCGAGCTTGCCCAGGGCGATCGCCGTGTCCGGCGACACGACCGAGTCCATCGGAGCGGCCATGACTGGGATGTCGAAGTGGTAGGCGTCGATCTGCCACGAGATCGACACCTCCTCCGGGTCGCGGGTGCGCCTCGAGGGCACGACCGCGATGTCGTCGAAGGAGTAGGCGCGCCGTCCGCGCTTGCCTCGGCCAATCTCGATCTCGGTCACCGCGCGATCCTACCGACCACCGCGACGTCGAGATCGGGGGGCGCGGTTCAGCCCCGGGC
>JAKDLQ010000029.1 GCA_030452775.1 Micrococcales bacterium
GCACCCCGGTCTCCCGGATGATCTCGACGCTGTCACGCTCGATCCGGCGTTGGTCGGCAGGAGCAGCGAGGACCGTGGCGCCGCCCGGTATGGGCTCGATCAAGGCCACCTGTCCGATGTCGTGCAGCAGCGCCGCGTACTCGAGGTCGAGCAGTTCCCGGCCGGTCACGCCGAGTCCGCGACCGACGCTCACGGACAGCCGGGCTACTCGTTCCCCGTGGCCGGGCGGGGTGTATCCGGCGATATCCGTGAGGCGAGAGAGGGTTCGGATGCTCTGGAGGTAGGTAGCGCGGATCGAGACGTAGCGCCGGAAGGCGAACTGCGAAAGGACGAGTGGCATGAGGAAGAGCGGCAGGGCAACGACGCCGAGCGGTCGCGCGGCCAGCGCGATGAGGACCCCGGTCACGGCCAGTGCTGACGACAGGACGAAGGTCTGACGCACCTCGTCGCCGAAGGCCCGTCGCCATGCCCTCACACCGTCAGGCAGCACGACGCTCGAGGTGAGTAGGACGTCACCGAGGACGCCCAGGCCGGCGATGGCGAGCATGAGCAGGGCGCGCTGCCAGGGCGCCAGTCCCCCTGCGCTGGGCGGGGAACCCACCGGCTGCGGAATGTGGACAGCGCGGTAGAGCAGCACCACGATGACGATGGCAACGAGCCGGCCGATGATGCCCACCGGGTGCACCGGCCGGCCGGTCAGGTACCGGGCCGAGACCCCGAGCGCCATCGCCACACCGGCGACCGCGATGACGACGTCGGCGGCATACGGTATCCAGAACCCTTCCGATGCCTCGAGGGTGAAGGCGAGCCCGAAGGCGGCTGCTGTCGCGGCCGGTGCGCTCTCGCGAAAGCCCGCGGCGTTCAGCGACCAGAACTCTCCGATGGCGATGACCAGCCCGAAGGCGCCGAGGACCACGAGGTTGCCGGGAGCCTGCCACGCGGGCGATCCGAGAGAGAGGATCGCCGCCGTCAGCACGCCGAGTCCCCCCATGATCGTGACCGTGAGCGCCAGCAGTCCGGATCGGTCCCATGGCCCGGTCATGACGGGACGCCCATGGACACCGGAGGCCAGGCCTGCTTGCCGAGAGCGTCACGCAGTGCCGCCACGACCACGGGGTCGAAACGGCTACCGGACTCGCCCTCGATGACGCCCACGGCATCGGCGACGCTCAGCCCGGGTCGGCCGGCCTCGACACTCGTCAGGGCATCGAAGCGCACGGCGACGGCGACGATCCGGCTCGACAGCGGAATCTCCGAGCCGGACAGGCCGGCCGGCCCGCCGCTCCCGTCGAAGTTCTCGGACTGGAAGCGGATCGCGGCTCGTGCCCCCTCGAGGAAGTCGATGCCCTGGATCATGCGAGCGCCGGTGACGGGATGACCGGCGATGACGCGCCGTTCCTCGGGCGTCAGCGTCGCCGGGTCGCGGCGCAGCAGCCTGGTCGAGACACCGAGCTGTCCGATCTCGTGCAGGGTGCCTGCGTAGCGGACCGTTTCGATCTGATGCGGCCCCAGGCCCATCTCCTCGGCGATCCACTCGGCCACCCGCGCGCACCGCCACGCCCGCCCGGCCGCCGGCGGGGCCTTGGTGCGCAGAGCGGTCACGAGCGTGTCGATGACTCGCTCGTGGGCCCGCATCTCGTCGCCGTACTGGATGAAGGCCCAGCGGGCCGCGAGGAGTGGGGCGAGGATGAGCACCGCGCTGAACGGGCCAAGCTGGGCCGGGAACCACAACACGACGAAGAGGAAGCCGATGACGCCGTAGCCGACGTAGGCCAGGCCCGAGCCGAGCAGCACTCCCCGCATCACCACGAGGAAGGGGATGCCCCGGTGCACCCGGATGACCCCGGCGACCAGAGCGGCGTTGGTGACGCACTGGACGAGGTCGGCGACCAGGAGTGGAGCCCCGACCTGGGCGGTCAAGGCCACGACGGTGGTCAGGCTGGCGACGTCGCTCTCGCCGCCGACGAGGACATAGGCGAGTCCCCCCGAGGCCCCGATGATGGCTGACATGGCCATGTTGAACAGGCTGATGGACCACCCTCGCGGGCGCAGGTCGAGGGCGACCGAGACCGCCCCCACGACGGCCGCGCCGAAGGGCCCGACGATGACCGTCGAGGTGAGCAGGATGATGCTGAGGAAGGAGATGGAGACCCGGGTCCCCACATCGTCCTCTCGTAGGTTCCAGCTCAGCGCCCCCATCGCGCAGAGCAGGACGAGCCACGTGGGTTCGGGAGCCGGGGCCATCTGCCAGCCGACGACCGCGAGGGCGACCGCGAGCACCGTTGTGCCGAGGATGTAGCGTGCGAGGGCCGGAACGGCGTGGCTCCCCGGAGCCGGCAGGGTCACAGGCTCCACGCTAGCAGCGGACGCAGCCGATCCCCGGACGCGCTGCGCCCGGGGATCGGTGAGGTCATTCGGCTACAAGCGTCGGTGGTTCAGCCGTTCCAACCCCAGATGTAGCCGACGAACTGGGCGAACCCGTTCGCGAGGTCGCTCGTCGCGACCGACGAGATGAGGTTGGTCAACATGGGGGCTCCTTGTGAGTGTCTAGAACATTACGTCCGTCCCGGGGGCGGACGTAAGAGTCCTTCGGGTGGGTCGGTGAATACGCTGGTCTGGTCCCGCGACGTCCACGCCACCCGATTGTCACGGTCCCGGGCATATTGTATCGTACTCGTGCTGCAAACTCGGCGCTTTGGGGCGCTTTGGGCGGATTCTTGCCTTAGTGCGTTCGCGGCGGGTGTGGAAGGATGGGCTGTCGGTGCCCTCCTCCCGGCGGGCGAGCCACACTGTGTCGACAGGGGTCGACAGGAAGGAGCCGACGATGAGCAAGCGCTCCCGCAAGCGTCGCGCCCGTAAGAACAACCCCGCCAACCACGGTCGTCGGCCCAACGCCTGAGCCGCTGCCACCTGAGCCGCTGCCACCTGAGCCGCTACCCATTCAGAACTCCTCGAGCCGGGTCACGGTCATCGAGATCCGCGACATGATGGTCATCCGCAACGTGTCCGGTGCGTGTTCGTGCCGGCAGGATCGTTTGATCAATGCCTTGAGGGTGATGTCGAGCTCGTACTGCTGCAGGCACTGTCGGCACTCCTCGAGGTGCGCCTGGATCCGGGCGCAGTCCCCGGGCGCGAGTTCGCCGTCGAGGAACTCGTAGGCACGCAGCAGGGCCTCGGAACAGTCTGTGTGGCCAGGAACAGGCGGAACAGGCCCAGAAGCGCCCCGGCCCGCGCCCAGCGTCTCGTCGGCGCCCATCACTTCGCTCCTTCCGTGCCGGCGGTGACGAATCCGCGCTCGGCGGCATAGGTCGCGAGCAGCTCGCGCAGCTGACGCCGGCCCCGATGCAACCGACTCATGACGGTGCCGATGGGGGTGTCCATGATCTCGGCGATCTCCTTGTAGGAGAATCCCTCGACGTCGGCGAAGTAGACCGCGAGCCGGAAGTCCTCGGGAATCTGTTGCAGAGCGGCCTTGACGTCCGAGTCGGGCAGGCGGTCGAGCGCCTCCGCCTCGGCAGAACGCAGCCCGGACGAGGTGTGCGACTCCGCCCGGACCAGCTGGTAGTCCTCGACCTGAGCAGAATCGGCCTCGAGCGGCTGGCGCTGCTTCTTGCGGTAGATGTTGATGTAGGTGTTGGTGAGGATCCGATACATCCAGGCCTTGAGATTGGTCCCCGGCCGGTACTGGTGGAAGGCGGCATAGGCCTTGGCATAGGTCTCCTGGACCAGGTCCTCGGCGTCGTTGGGGTTGCGCGTCGTGCGCAGCGCCGCACTGTAGAGCTGGTCGAGCAGCGGCATGGCCTCACGCTCGAAGCGGGCCCGGCGCTCGGCGGTCGTCTCGGTGTTCACGTCCACGACCTGGGGCGACTCGGGCTCCCGTGCGTCGCTGCCGGGGCTAACCGGGCCAGGCCCCCCCGCTCCGCGCTCGGGTGTCAACGGATCAGTCTGCTCGTCCTTGCTCATCACGCTCCAGCCTAGTCCCGCCGCCGCCGACGAGTCGGCGCGTGCGACAGCACTGGATGCACACGTGACCATGTCCGCTCCAACACGCGTCAGCGGAGCGGCATTCCCCCCAAGCTGGCCTCGGCCTCGGTGAGGGCCACGGCCAGGGCGGCCTGAGAGCCCGTCGGGAAGCTGTGTGCGCCGGGAACCGTCAGCAGGCTGGCACCGCCGGGAAGATGGGCCGCGATCTCGTCCGGTGTGCCGAACGGGTCCCGCTCGCCCTGGATCACGACCGACGGGACGGGTGCGCACGCGAGCTCCTCGCTCCTCATCCGGTCCGGCTTGCCGGGCGGGTGCAAGGGGAAGCTGAGCAGGAGCCCAGCATCCGGCGCCAGGCTCGCCGCGGTCCGGCAGGCCACCCGGGCGCCGGCGCTGCGCCCGCCGACGATCAGAGGCCGTGGCAACGCACCGCGCCCGCTCGTCACCGCCTCGACCATCGGGACCCACGCCGCGTCAAGGGTCCTCGGTGGGCCCGCGATCCTGCGGCCGGCGACGAGCCACGGCTGCTCGATGAGCACGTGGGCCCACCCTGAGGAGGTGAACACGTCCCGGGCGACCGCCAGGTCGAGGGCGCCCAGCCCTCCCCCTGCCCCGTGCGAGAGGATGACGGTCCCGCGGGGGTGTGGTGGGCGGCATACGTGCGCTCTGCCTTGTCCGGCGGGGGTCTCGATGATCCGCACGGACTCCCTCACCCGCCGATCACCTCGCCGGTCATCGGGTCGATGACCCCCACGAGCTCGGACCGCGGGAGCGGGTCGAGCAGGTGGGCTCCGTTGTTGCGGGTCGCGCCGACGGCTGTGCTGACCGGGTGGGCAACGAAACGGCCCGGCTCGGCGAAGTCGAGCAGCGCCTGGACGTGGCGAGGATTGGTTTCACGCGGATCGAGCCACTGGTCCCACTGGTCTCGCTCGAGCACGAGTGGCTGCCGGTCGTGGATCCGGTCCATCCCGGGGTCTGCCGCTGTCGTGATGATGGTGAACGTCGTCAGCCACGCATCCGGATCGCCGTCCGGGCGCTGCCGATCCCGCCAGAACTCGTAGAGGCCCGCGAACGCGACCGGCCCGCCATCAGCACGGCGGATGAAGAAGGGTTGTTTGCGAGGCTTGCCCTTGGCATCGGTCGCGGTCGGCGAGGCCTGCCACTCATACCAACCTTCGGCAGGAACGAGGCACCGGCGTGCGCTGGCCGCCTTGGCGAAGGCCCCCTTGTCCAGCACGGACTCGGCGCGGGCATTGGTCATCCGCATGCCCATCTTGACGTCCTTGGCCCATGCGGGCACGAGCCCCCAGGTCAGCAGCCGCAACTGTCGCATCGGGTGAGCGTTGTCAGCGTTGTTGACATCGCCGGCGTTGTTGGCATCGCCGGCGTTGTTGGCATGGTCGGTGCTGCCTCGGGGCCGGCGCGCCAGGACGACCGGGGCCTGCTTGGACGGAGCCATGTTCCAGTCCGGCGTCCCAGCCGGCGGCTCCTGCGGTGACTTGAGGATGCTGCGGGCCGGCTCGCCGGTGTGATCCTGCTCGACGTCGAACGCCTCGACCAACTCGTCCGGACGTGCGCTCGCGGCATACCTCCCACACATGAGGATCAGCGTATGCCGTCGGATGCAGTCCGCCCGCCAAGCGCGCCCCCTCCTCCCCCGGCTTCCGCACCACCGATCGCGGTTTGCGCAACACACCGAAGAGTCGTCAACCCCTACTGGTTATATCCGGCAGGAGTTGACCATATTCCGGTGTGTTGCGGAAGGCGCGGCCAGCAGGTTTGCATCGATGGGACGGCTGACGCGCCACAGGTCGGGGTATGTGGATACCGTAGAAGTCCACGGATCACGATGGTCGCGTCGATGCGCCCCCCACGGGACGCCGCGACCAGAGGGAGGAACCAATGATCATCCGCCGCCTTGCCCGACCGCTGCTCGCCTCAGTGTTCGTTGCCGCCGGGGTGGACGCCCTGCGCAACCCCGGGGCTCGCACCAAGCAGACGGCCCACCTGCTCGACCAGGTGCCGACGCCGCAGGCCGTGCCCAACGATCCGGACCTCATCGTCCGAGCCAACGGGGTCGTGCTGCTCGGAGGAGGGGTCCTGCTGGCGAGCGGGAAGTTCCCCCGGGTGGCCTCGACCCTCCTCGCGGCGTCGTTGGTGCCGACGACAGCGATCGAGCACGCCTTCTGGGAGGAGTCCGACCCGCAGCGGCGATCGGCCCAGCAGAGCCTGTTCCTCAAGAACATCGGGCTCCTCGGTGGTCTGCTTCTCGCGGCCGTGGACACCGAGGGCAAGCCGGGCCTGATCTGGCGCGCCCAGAACGCGACCAAGGTGACCCGGCGAGAGGCCAAGCACGCCAAGAAGGCGGCTGGACGCGAGGCCCGTCTGCTCGCCCATCGAGCCCAGGATGTCGTGAGCTGACGTTGAGTCGCTCCGATCCACCCAGCACCAGGCCCGCTGCCGACTCCGACTCGATCGCCTCCGCCACCTCGATCACTCCCGTCACGCCGGCGTCCGACTGGGCGGCGCCGCTCGCGGAGGGCCCGCTCGATGCCACAGTGGTGCTGCCAGGCAGCAAATCCCTGACCAACCGCTATCTCGTGCTCGCTGCCCTCGCCTCGGAGCGCTCTCGCCTGCGCACCCCGCTGCGATCGAGGGACACGGCCCTCATGGCCGCGGCGCTCCGATCGCTCGGGGCGCTCGTCGACGACGTCACGGTCGACGGAGACCTGGCCAGCAGCGCAGGGACGGACTGGTTGATCACCCCGCCTCCGGCACTGCGCGGCGACGTCGACATCGACTGTGGTCTGGCCGGGACGGTGATGCGCTTTCTCCCGGCCATCGCCCCCCTCGCCGAGGGGCCCGTGCGGATCGACGGAGACGAAGGGGCGCGTGGCCGGCCGATGCGCCCGATGCTCGATGCACTGCGCGCGCTCGGGGCGGACATCGACGACGGCGGCACCGGGACGCTACCCCTCACGGTGCTCGGACGAGGTGGGTTACGCGGCGGCGCCGTAACGATGGACGCATCGGCTTCCTCCCAGTTCGTCTCGGCGCTGCTTCTCGCCGGTGCCCGCTACGAGATGGGCGTGACCGTGCACCACGACGGCAAGCCGGTGCCGAGCGAGCCACACATCCTCATGACGATCGAGACACTGCGCGATGCCGGCGCGATCGTCGATGACTCCGAGCCCGACACCTGGCGCGTCGAGCCCTCCGAGATCAACGCGCTCGACGTGATCGTCGAGCCGGATCTGTCCAATGCCGGCCCCTTCCTCGCGGCCGCCCTCGTCGCTGGCGGCACCGTGCGGGTGCCGGGATGGCCACAGCATACGACCCAGGCCGGCGACCTGATGCGCGAGATCGTCGCTGCGATGGGTGGTGAGGGCAGGCTCGACCGGACCGGCCTCACCGTCGTGGGTTCGGGCGAGTTGGTCGGCATCGATATCGACCTGCACGACGCAGCCGAGCTCACCCCTACGGTGGCCGCCCTGGCTGCACTCGCCTCGACACCGACCTGCATCCGCGGAGTGGCCCACATCCGAGGCCACGAGAGCGACCGTCTCGCGGCGCTGCGCACGGAGCTCAGCGCGCTCGGAAGCGCTGTGGTCGAGACCGATGACGGGCTGCGCATCTCGCCGGCAGCGCTCAACGGCGGCCGATTCCGTTCCTATCATGATCATCGGCTCGCCACCGCGGGCGCGATCATCGGGCTGCGCGTACCGGGCGTCACCGTGGAGAACGTCGCGACGACAGCCAAGACCATGCCTGGCTTCGTCGGTCTCTGGGAGGCGATGCTCGCAGGCACCGGCTCGCCGGCTGCGCCAGGTCCTTCCAGCGACCTGGCACCGCTGGGGAGCCGGTGAGCCGTCGGTGAGCGGCCGACGATGAGCTGGCGAGACCTTGATGAGGAGGATGTCCGCGTTCGCCCGAGCCCGAAGGGATCGCGTCCGCGCACCAAGGACCGGCCTGCCCACGCGGACGCGGTGGCGGGGATGATCATCGGGGTCGACCGGGGCCGTTACACGTGTCTCGTCCCGGAGGGCTCCGGTGGCCGGAGGGAGCCGGAGCGGATCGTCACCGCCATGAAGGCCCGTGAGATCGGACGGACCCGCATCGTGGTCGGCGACGACGTGGCGCTGGTCGGGGACCTCGCCGGTGGGCGTGATGCGCTCGCCCGCATCGTGCGGATCGAGGAACGGCGATCCGTACTGCGCCGCACCGCCGACGACACGGACCCCTTCGAACGGATCATCGTGGCCAATGCCGACCAGCTCGCCATCGTCACCGCCCTCGCAGACCCCGAGCCGCGACCACGGATGATCGACCGATGCCTGGTGGCCGCCTATGACGCCGGGATGGAGCCGTTGCTCGTCTTGACCAAGGCCGACCTCATCGATCCGACACCCTTCTTGGCGGCCTATGCACCGCTCGAGGTGGTGCACGTCGTCACGTCGTGGGACGGTTCCGGCTTCTCCGGCCTCGACGACCTCCACCAGCACCTCGTGGGCAAGATCTCCGTGCTCGTCGGGCATTCGGGTGTCGGCAAGAGCACGCTCGTCAACGGGCTCGTGCCCGGTGCCGGCCGCCTCACCGGCGAGGTCAACGTGTCGACCGGCCGGGGCCGGCACACCTCGAGCAGCGCCGTCGCGCTCCGGCTCCCCGGTGGCGACGGTTGGGTCATCGACACGCCCGGGGTGCGCTCGTTCGGACTAGCCCATATCGACGTGGACCGGATCATCGAGAACTTCCCCGACCTGTCCCCCGGCACGGACGAGTGCCCGCGCGGGTGCAGCCACGACGAGGACGAGTGCGGCCTGGACGCCTGGGTGGCCGCCGGGCATGCCGGCCCGGTGGGAGAACAGCGGCTCGAGTCACTACGCCGGCTGTTGCGGAGCCGGTCCGGCTCCGAGGACGCCTGATCGCCGCGCCGACCCCCGGGAGCGAGCAGCCCCACTAGGTTGGGACCGTGAGCTACGACGACGACCTTCGCCTCGCCCATGTCCTGGCAGACGCCGTCGAGCGAGTGACGATGTCCCGATTCCGCGCGACGGACCTGCACGTCGAGTCCAAGCCCGACCTCACCCCCGTGACGGACGCGGACCGGGATGCCGAAGAGCTGGTCCGCCTGCAACTTCGACGAGCCCGGCCACGAGATGCCGTCGAGGGGGAGGAGTTCGAAACGACCGGCCACGGGCAGCGCCGCTGGGTCATCGACCCCATCGATGGCACCAAGAACTTCGTCCGCGGTGTTCCCGTCTGGGCGACCCTTATCGCACTCGTCGTCGGCGGGCAGCCTGAGCTCGGCGTGGTGGCCGCACCCGCCCTGCAGCGTCGGTGGTGGGCCGCGACCGGGTCAGGTGCCTGGAGCGGGCGCTCGCTGACCTCGGCCACGCGGATCCGCGTGTCCACCGTGAGCCGGCTCGCCGATGCCTCGATGTCGTACTCGTCGCTGTCCGGTTGGCGCAAACTCAGCCGGCGCGACGAAGTGCTCTCCCTCATGGACGACTGCTGGCGCACCAGAGCCTATGGGGATTTCTGGTCCTACATGCTTCTCGCCGAGGGCGGCGTCGACATCGCCGCCGAGCCCGAGCTCGAGGTATATGACATGGCTGCGCTCGTGCCCATCGTCACCGAGGCGGGCGGGCGGTTCACCGGTCTCGATGGCGTTCCCGGCTGCTGGAGCGGCAACGCCGTGGCCACCAACAGCCTGCTCCACGACGAGGTCATCGAGCGAATCGGCACTCCCCCCAGGGCCTGATGGCTGCCTGTGGACCCTGTGGACCCTGTGGACGACGGGGCCACTCGAGGTTCTTGGGTGGCTGAGAGCTCGGACGGCGGCATACGACCCTGTGGACGACGGGGCCACTCGATGCGTGGGGAGGAGGAGGTCAGCTGTCGCGGACGACGGTGACCGGGCCGAGGCCGAGGCGCTCGACCTCGCCCAGGTGCTCCGCGGCATCCCCCACCACGATGATCGTCCAGCCGGTGCCCGACGCGCCGAGCCGGGAGCCCTCCCAGAACCGCGCCCAGGCCTCGTCGGCGCGGCGGGCATCCACGGTTGCGAGGTCGCGAAGGTTGGCCGTCGTGAATGCCGTCGTCCGGCCGTCGAGCGCCATTGTCACGGCCTCGTCCGCGATCGCGTCCGCCGTCGCGTACCGTCCTGGTGCCGTCTTGCTGATGAAGTCGACGCCGGACCTGACCTCCCCATCGGCGAGTCCGGCGCCGGCCCCTTCGAGGATCTCTGCCAGCAGCCGTAGCGACTCCGTCGTCGCGTCGGCGCGGACCGACCCGGAGGTGGTGAAGATGCCGCCGGAGCTCCTGGGACGAAAACCGGCCCGGATCCCGTACGTGTAGCCCTTCTCCTCCCGCAGGACCGCATCGATCCGCGCACTCGGTGATCCACCCACGACGAATCCGAGCACCGGATACGGTGCCCAGCCACCGGCGACGGAACGGTCCGGCCCCGGTGCCCCGATGATGATCTCGGTCTGCACCGAGCCTGGCCGGTCGACGACGACGACCCGGTCCCGGTCTGCGGCCAGCTGGGCAGACTCGCTGATGAACGAGGGTCGGTCAGCTCCCCTGGCCCAGCCACCGAGGGCCCGATCGACGCTGGAAGCAATGTTGAGCCCGGTGAGGTCGCCGGACACGACCAGCGTGGTTCCGGCGGCGACGACATGCTCGCGATGAAAAGCGACCACGTCCTGTCGGCGGATCGCGGCGACGGTCTGCCGCGAGCCGCCGACCGGCCGCGCAGCGCGGTCCTCGGCGTCATACAGGGTGGCGTAGAACTCCATCATCGCCCGGTGGCCGGCGACCGCGCGCTCCTGCTCGATGTCGGCGAGGCGCGTGCGCACCTGCCGGGCCACCTCGTTCGGCGGGAAGGCCGGCTCGGTGAGGATCTGGCGCAGCAGATCGAGGGCCGGGTCGACGTTGCCCGCAACGACGTCGATGTCGAGGAACAGCCCCGCTTCGGCGACCCCGGCACCGAAGGAGACCCCCTTGCGTTCGAGGAGTCGGGCGAACTCCTCCGCCGTATGCCGCTCAGTACCTTCATCGAGGCAGCGGGCCATGATGGTGGCCACGCCCTCACGCTCGCGCGGCTCCTCGCGCAACGACACCGGGAGCCCGACCCGCAGGGACAGGACGTACTGGCCGGGAACGTGGTAGGAGATGAGCGTGAGCCCGTTGTCCAGGTCGCGTCGCTCCGGTGTCGGGAACTCCCAGTCGCCCGGCGCGTCGACGCCGGGACGAGTCGGCTCGCTCATGTCCTTTCTCGCGCCTCTCCCCTCCGCTCCGGGCCTCATGCGACCGCCTCCGCCTCGTCGGCCTGCAGATACCGCACCACGGCCCTCGCCTGCGGACGCAGCCAGGCTGCTGCGGCCGCCTGCACCTGTTCGGACGTGACGGCCCTGACCTGGTCGACAAACGTGTTGACGAACGAGGGGTCGCCGGTCAGCAGGGCGTGATGACTAATGAGGTCGGCTCGCTGCTCGATGCTGGCCAGGGCACTGAGCCAGGAGCGTTCGGTGTCCGCGACGACGGACTCCATCTCCTCATCGTCAGGCCCTGCTGCGATGAACGCCTCCAACTCGTCACACACGGCGGCCTCGACCTCGTCGGGGTCCTCTCCGGCCGACACGTCGACCGTGATGGCGCCGAGGCTGACACCATCGATCAACCCCATCGTCCATCCGCCCACACCGACCGCTGTCTCGTCGGTGCGCACGAGTCGGCGCGTGAGCCGGGAGCTGGTCAGCCCGGCGATGACATCGATGGCGCAGGCGCAGGCGTGGTAGCCCGGGGTGGTGTCCACCGGGAGACGGAAGGCGATGTAGAGGCGGTCATTGGGGACCTCCCCGCCACGGTCCACCCGGGCTGGGTCGGTGAGTGGGGGCAGCTGCGGGATCAAGGGCCGGATCCTACGTTCGATCGGCGGGAGGTGACCGAAGTACGTCTCGGCGGCGGCGAAGCCAACGTCCGGGGTGACATCACCGACCAGGGTGAGGACGGTGTTGTTCGGACCGTAGTGCGATCGGAAGAACGCGTGGACATCCTCCAGCGTCGCAGCGTCGAGGTCTGCCATCGACCCGATCGTCGGGTGGTGATAGGGGTGGCCTTCGGGGAAGGCGGTCGCGTAGACGTCCGTCATGGCCAACCCGTAGGGCACGTTGTCATACCGTTGCCGCTTCTCCTCCTTGACGACGTCGCGCTGGTTGTCGAGATTCTCCTGAGTGACCGCCTCGAGCAGATGACCGTGCCGGTCCGCCTCGAGCCAGAGAGCCAGCTCGAGAGCACCGGAGGGAAGCGTCTCGAAGTAGTTGGTCCGGTCGAACCAGGTCGTCGCGTTGAGCCGGGCTCCTTCATCCATGAGGGCCGTGAAGTGCTCGCCCGACGCGACGTGGCGGCTGCCCTGGAACATCAGGTGCTCGAACAGATGCGCCAGGCCGGTGCGACCGGGCACCTCGTGGCGAGAGCCGACCCCCACCCAGAGGTTGACCGCGACCGTAGGCGTCGTGTGGTCCTCGGAGACGATGACGCGCAGCCCGTTGTCGAGGGTGCGCTCTGTCAGTGGATAGGCGATCGAGGTCACGAGACCGACCCTATGCGACGCCGGCGGGAAGGCCCGGCGGCATACGGCTAGGATCGGATTCGCAGAGTCGGCCACCTACGACGGGGAGACCAGGCCTGCGGAAGCGAGATGTTGCATGCGGGCGATGAGGGCGTTTGTGATCCCCGGAGCACGGCACGACTCCGTGCAGTTGGGGCATGTCCCGGTGCCTCGAGTCGGACCGAGCGAGCTGCTCGTGCGAGTGAAGGCTGTCGGCGTGGGTATCCACGACTCCTACTTCCTCCCGCCTGACATCTCCTACCCGTACCCGATCGGGATCGAGGCGGCCGGGGTCATCGATGAGGTCGGCAGTGCCGTGCCTGGACACCGGTCGGGGGAACGGATCGCGTTCGTCAGCTCGATGCAGCAGAAGGGTGGGACGTGGGCAGAGTACGCGATCGTCCGGGGCGACTCGTTGATCGTGCCGATCCCGGAGGGGCTGAGCTTCGAGCAAGCCGCCGCGGTGCCGGTCGCCGGCAACACGACGCTGCGGGCCTTCCACGCGCTGGCGCCGATCCCGGCCGGCGGATCCATCTTCGTGGCCGGGGCGTCGGGGGCCATCGGCACCTTCGTCGTGCAGCTCGCGCGAGCCAAGGGCTGGGAGGTCGCGGCCTCCGCCTCAGCCCGCAACCATGACTACCTGGCCTCCCTGGGGGCCACCAAGACGGTCGACTACCACGACGAGCACTGGCCCGAAGAGATCCGGCAGTGGCGAAGCGCTGGCGTGGACGCGGCGCTGGCGGTGCAGCCGCAGACGACCGCGGACAGCCTCGCCGTGGTCAAGGACGGCGGCACGGTCGTCACGATCTCGGGCGACCGGGTGATACCCGCACGCGGAGTGAAGGTGGTGGCGCCTTCCTACGAGGTCGACGTCCGGGGCGAGCTCGTGGCGCTGATGGAGCAGATCGCCTCCGGGCAGGTGCGGCTCGTGATCGAGCACGTCTATCCCTTCGACGAGGCGCTCGCAGCGTTGGCCAAGGTGCAGACCCGCCGTGCCCGAGGCAAGGTCGTCCTGTCGCTCACGTGACCCGCATCAACTGCCGTGCTCAGCTCAAGAGCACCGGAGGGAAGCGTGTCTTGCGCCTGAACGAGGTCCGGCGGTCTGACCGTGGGGCACGGCATCCTGGTGGAACATGGCCGTATGCCGCAGGGCGGCCCAACGCCCGCCTCGACGGCCTCGTCCGTCTGCACGTTGGTTCGCGACGGCATCCGGCTGCTGGTCGCCACAGCCCGGGATCTTCCTGCGCGCGCACCGCCTGCGGCTCGGCTCGGGTGGCTGATCTCGCTCGAAGGATGAGATGTGTGCCGAGGGGGCCGTTATGACGGGTCCGCGGGGCGATATCGTCACCGCCGACAGAGACCGCCCCCGCCGAGGAGAGCCGGAGCGACGAAGCGCCTGCGTCCGCGTTGGCCCGGAGCCAAGGCCGGGTGTACAGGACCGTCTTAACGAAGCGGGAGGTAAGCGACGCGGTCGGCCCACTCGCCACCTTCCGTCGCTCCCGCGATCACGGACAGGTCGCTGATCGCGCTCTCGCGCTCCTACTCAGCAAGGTATGCCTCCACCTCGGCCCGGTGGCGGAGGTAGCAGGCAAGGATCGCATAGACGTCGGCCAGGGACACGGTCTCGTAGGCGTCGTGGATCGACTCAGGCGTTTGCCGTGTTTGAAGTCGGCCACCAGGACGTCGAGGGAGATGCGGGTGCCGTTCAGTGGTTTGGCGTCGGTCCTCATGCACGTCAGGTACACGCCCCGCACCGGACTGCTCGGAAACACCCGGAACGAGTAGGAAGCCGCCGGCGTGCGGAGCGCGGGGGACATCTACGAGATGGCCAGAACGGAGGGTTCCTGGGGGGAGGTTCCAGTCTGGAAAGCTCTCTGGCCCGGGATTCGCGCTGAATCCCAGGCCAGATTGGTAGCGGGGGCAGGATTTGAACCTGCGACCTCCGGGTTATGAGCCCGGCGAG
>JAKDLQ010000030.1 GCA_030452775.1 Micrococcales bacterium
GCTCCTGCGCTGCTCATGACCCGATCATACGTTCGAGCACTGACAACGGTCCCGCAACAGCAACCAACCCGTCGCCCAACACCACCACGAGCAGCAGCCAACACCGAGCCCAACGAAAGGCACGGGTGGCTTGGGAGAGTGTCACCACGCAGTTCCCACGGCTCTTTGCCCACTGGGCTGGGTCAGATACCGGCTGACGATCAAGATGGCAAGAGCGGAGTGGCGAGAGACTGTCACGCTCCGGTTCCGTGGGAGCCGGGGGCTGAGACAGCCCCCCCGCCTCCGGCCACCCGACCCTGCTCGAGCAAGTGAACGGGGCGTTCTTCTGCTGATCCTTGATCCAGATCATGTACGGATTCCCCGACACGTCATACGTTCAAGAGCGTCAGGGTCGAGATGACCCGTTCGCTCAACGCGCGAACCGTGGTGAAAAGGGAAAATGAAGATGGAATTGTTCGGACAGGCACTCGGACTGGGCACGATCGGTTTGGTGGCGGGGGTTGTGGGCGCGGTGATCGCAGCCCTGGTAACGCGCAGCCAGACATCCACCCTCACCAGTTATGTACAGCACTTCGCGGCCGGCCTGATCATCGCCGCGGCGACACTCGACCTGCTTCCGGAAGCGCTGGACCTGGGAGGCGGCTGGTCACTGATTGTCGGTTTCGTGCTGGGCACCGCCTTCATGCTGGCGCTGCGCGCGCTCCTCAACCAAGTGGGCCACGGCCACTCCCACGGCGACTCCCACGACCATTCCGACGGCCGGGTCGCCACCCAGGACCCGGCGACAACAGCGGTCAACCTGCGACTGGTCACCGCCCTTGCCGTCGTCGTCCTCATCGACGGGGCCATCATCGGCGTGGCCCTGTCCGCCGGTGGAGCCGCTGCCCTCCTGATCGCGATCGCCTTGTCGATCGAGTTGCTCTTCGTCGCCGCGTCCACGGCCGGTTCAACGCGTGGCAACGGTGGTTCGATCGGGACGGCGATCGGCGTGGGCTCCTTCGTTGCGGTCATGATGCCCATTGGCGCAGTCCTGGGCGCCCTCGTCTTCGCAGGAGTCTCCGCCCCCCTGCTCATCGCCGGCCTCGCCTTCGGCGCAGCAGCCCTGCTGTACACCGCCGTCGCGGAGTTGCTGGTCGAGGCCTACGAGATCAAGGAGAGCACGGGCACCATCGCGATGTTGGCAGCCGGCGTCCTGCTGTTCCTCATCCTCATGATGCTGATGTGAGTGCTCCGACCTGTGAAGGACACACAGGACCGGGACGCGGATCGATGACGACCTACGGAGGCATGGATGGCAACGGATGAGATCACGCAGGCCTACGCCTCCAAGGCAGCCGCACTGGCGGACATGCTCGGCGCCGTGGTGTCCCCCCGGGATCCCGACCGTGGCGTGATCGAGCCCTGGGCCGAGACCGTCTCCGGCCGCATCCTCGACATCGGCGCGGGCACCGGACGCTGGAGCGGTCACCTCGCCGCCCTGGGGCACGCCGTCGAAGGACTCGAACCCGTCGACCAGTTCGTCGAGATCGCCCGCCGGACCCACCCGGCCGTGGTGTTCCGGCACGGCTCGCTGGCCGACCTCGTCGGATCCGACGAGCGCTGGTCCGGGATCCTCGCCTGGTACTCCCTGATCCACCTCGGCCCCGATGAGCTCCCGGCGGTCCTGTCCACCCTGCGCGAGGTCCTCGAGGAGGACGGCTCCCTCCTCGTCTCCTTCTTCTCGGGCATCCGTCTCGAGGCATTCCGCCACCCGGCCACGACTGCCTACCGATGGCCGATGAAGGACATGACCCGAGCGATCGAGCTAGCCGGGTTCGAGGTCACCGACCAGCAGTGGGATCCACGGGGTCCCCACGCCAATATCACCGCACTGGCACGATAGCCGCAAATCGACCAGGATCGGTTTCCTTGGCTCGCGGCGAGTGTCGCGCACGCAGAGCGGCGGGCGGACCGGGTCGGCGAGGCGCTGCCGGCCCAGTTCCGACGTGAGCGGGTCGGGGCGCTGACGACCGGCCGTGCCGGGGACTGAGGGTTCGTTCGTCACGTTTACGCCGCCGATCACCGCACCTGTCCGGTTCCTTGCTGGCAGCCGTGGAGGACGGCCACACCGCCAGACCGTGCGCCGCCTAACACGGTTCGACCACCGCTACCGACCCTTCCCAGTCCGCTACTGGTCGCTGATGAAGTCCGGTCTCGACTCCACCTGCATGGTCTGCTCGGACCAACGCGGCTCGGGTCGTGCTGGTTCAGCCTCGCTCCTGTTCCTTCTTGCATGAGATGCACAGGGTCGCTCGGGGGAAGGCCATCAGCCGCATCTTGCCGATCGGGTGAGCGCACGAGGCGCAACTGCCGTACTGGCCCGTCTCGATCCGTCCCAACGCGTGCTCGGTCTGCTCCAGCAGGTCCCGCGCGTTAGCGGCTAGCGATATCCCGTGCTCACGCTCATACGTGGCCGCCCCTATGTCGGCCTCGTCGCCGGGGCAGTCACGCATCAGCTCCGACACCTTGACCACGGACTGGTTGGCCTCTGCGCCCAGACGCTCCCGGTCGCTTTTCAGCGCCTGCCTGACTTGGGCTACCTCGGCCTCGGTCCACGGCTCTTCCTGATCCAGCACCGGCAGGTGCGCGAGAGCTTTGCCGGCCACAGCCTTCCTGACCACAGTGAACCTCGCCATCTGCCTAGTCGCCGGGAACTACACCCGGCCCAAGGGAAGCATCCTACGCACTCACGGTTCGCGCCCTGGCTGTGGTTCAGGTCAGTGTGGGCTGTGACGCAAACGGCTGTCCTACGAACGCGCTGAGTATCTGTTCGAACAGCACTTGCGGCGGATCAGCCGCACCGGACTGACCCTGAGGTGCGTGATCGCGGTGCTGGTGCGCAATTCGTGGCCGGTCACCGGTCGGTCACCGGCTGGTCTACGCGCTCGGGAGGACTGGGACTGACTCGTCGGGGGCTACGTGGTGGCGGGGGCCGGGTTCGCGATGCGGCCCCAGGTGGACTTGTTGCCCCAGATGTTCTGGCGTAGGCCCTCGAGCTGCAAGATCTGCGAGTGATCGACGAAGAGGTTGACCTCGTTGCCGTAGTTCTTGATGTACCACTCGAACACCAGGGGGTCGGCGGCCTCGAACATCACGTGCTCGAGCCCGACGCCGTTGATGATCGACGCGGCTGCCGCGGTGTTCCAGTCCACGACGTTCTCGGTGATGCCCTCGGACTCGATCATGATGATGTCGGCTCCGGCATCCAGGGCCCGCTTGGCCCGATCGACGAGGTCGCCGACGTCCTTCTTGCCCTCGGCAGCGAGCTCGGCCTCGGTGGAGTCACCGCCGGAGCCGAACTGGATGCCCAGCTCGGGCTTGGCCTTCAAGCCCGCCTTCTTGACCTGCTCCACGAGCCGCAGCAGTCCGGAGGTGGGTATCGACACGAAGCCCGCCGAGATCTCGATGACATCGAAACCGACCTCCTTGGCCTCCTTGAGATACTGCTCGACCGCGTCCGGCCCGTAGCGCAGGACCGTCTCGATCCAGCCCCCGGAGGAGATATACGCGTCGTGCTCGTGGGCCAGGTCGCTGAAGGCCCGGACCCGATCGCGCGGGAGCAGCGCGAACGAGCCGCCGGCCCACTTCACACCATCGACCCAAGGCCCGGCCACCTCGAGGACGTCGGCCAGGTGGCGGGTCCCGTAGGTCGAGTAGTAGGGGCCGCGCACCTCGGTCAGGCCGAACGAACGCGGCTTGGCCGGGCGGTAGGCCCGCGGGATGAACGCAAAACTCGTGTCAGTCATGAACAGCCTCTCATCGTCATCTTGGTGGTTCTCGGTCCTCACGTGCCCCGTCGATCACGTAAGGCGTCGATCACGCGGCACCTGCCCGAGCAGGTCCGTGAGTGCACTGACCGGCCGATGCTCGAGCTCGCGGATGACACCCGCAAGCTGGTCGGCGAGCGCGTCACCGGTGAACGGCGTCGTCAAGGCGTTGAACTTCTCGACGGCGCCTGCCCAGTCCAGTGGGTCGGTGTGGAACCCGTGGTATGCCGCCCGCTCGGCGCCCATCACCGTGCCGTCGGCCAACTCGACCTCGACGCGACTGGGCATCTCATCCGGGAAGCGCTTCGAATACGCAGCGTCCGGACGGACCTCGATCAGGGCGAGCAGCTGCTGGACGTCTGGCGCCTCGATTCGTGCGGGTTCGTACTGGGCCGGTTGGACCTGCCGGTCCAGCAACGCCACCGCGACCAGGTAGGGCAGGGAGTGGTCGGCCTCCTCCTTGGTCCGGACCTCTCGTTTGTCGCCTTCCTCTCCGCCGCCGATGATGTCGTAGGCGACCTGGAAGGTGGCCACTCGCACGGCGCGGATCGCGCTCGGATCGAACCCGGCAGTGCCGGCGATCTCGATCGCCGCATCGATCGTGGATTGGGAGTGGATCTCGGCGTTGTGCTTCTTGACGATCGTGCGACGGACACGCTCGAGGTCCTCGGCCGACCAGTCGATGAAGAAGTCTCCTGCGATGCTCTCCTTGAATCCCTTGTTGCCCTCGAAGACCTCGGCCGGTCCGGTGATCCCCACCGATGCGAGCAGGGCCGCGTGCGTCCCCTCCTTGGCCACCTGCGGATAGGCCAGGCCCTTCCAGTGCGACAGGGCCCCGGTGCGGGTGACCCGCAGCGCGTTGTTGGCGGTGCCGGCGATCGCCATCGCGTTGGCGGTCTGCTCCGGGCTGAGTCCGAGCGCGCGGGAGACTCCTGCGGCGACGGCATACGCGCCCTGCACGGTGTGATCGAATCCCTTTGCCCGCACCGGCGCGACGTCGGAGAGCCGGGTGTGGACCTGGTAGGCGCAGGCCAGGGCGGTGAGGAAGTCGCGTCCGCTGGCGCCGACGCTCTCGGCGGCGGCCAGGACCGCGCCCAGGTTGTCCGAGGGGTGGTTGGTCTCTCCCGCGGCGAGGTAGCTGTCCATGAAGTCGAGGTAGCGGCTCAGCGCCGTGTTGTAGAACGCCGCCCGGTCCGGTGCGGAGGAGCCGCCGCCGATCAGGGTCGATGCACCGTTGCCACCGAGGGAGTCGGTCAGGCCGCGGATCGCGACGATGGGCTCGGCATCGAGGGCGCCGATGGCCACCCCGATCGTGTCCAGCACCCTGATCGTGAGCTGCTCGGCCGCCTGGGTGCTGAGCTGGTCGTAGTGGGTCCCGACCACGAATCGGGCGAGTTCTTGGACCTCCGTCATCCGCTGGCCTCTCTTACCACAGACACACTGTCTACTTCTAGTTAGGCTACCCTAACCATGCCCAATCGAGTATGACGTGAGTCACCTCTGGAGCGCAGTGACCCTATCCGGCGGAGAGGACATCGCCGAGGTCATAGCTGACCGGCTCTTCGAGCTGGTCGAAGGTGCACGACTCGGGCGTCCGGTCCTCGCGCCACCGGACGAACTGCGCCGTATGCCGGAAGCGGCTGCCCTCCATGTGGTCGTAGCGCACCTCGACGACCCGCTCGGGTCGGAGCGGGACGAAGGACAGGTCCTTCTGGTTGTTCCACCGGCTGAACTCCGAGCTGCGCGGCGTCCGGACGGCAGGACCGTCGGCCTGCTCCGGCCTGGCCCAGTTCCACGGGTGATCGTCCCAGTCGGCGACGAGTGGCTGCAGCTGCTCGAAGAGCTCCTTGCGGCGAGCCATGGGAAAGGCCCCGATGACCCCGACGCTCGCGAGGTTGCCGTCGGCGTCATGGAGCCCGAGCAGCAGCGAGCCGATGGCGTCCGGACCGCTCTTGTGCACGCGGTAGCCGGCGACGACGCAGTCGGCGGTGCGCGTGTGTTTGATCTTGAACATCACCCGCTTGTCGGGCTGGTAGGTCACGTCGACCGGCTTGGCGATGACCCCGTCGAGCCCGGCGCCCTCAAAGCGGGTGAACCACTCGCGGGCCACGTCCACGTCGGTCGTCGCGGGCGTCAGGTGGATCGGCGCCGCCACCCCGGCGAGCGCCTCCTCGAGGGCCGCGCGCCGCTCGGCGAACGGCCGGTCGAGGTAGCTCACGTCGTCGAGCGCGAGCAGGTCGAAGGCGACGAAGCTGGCCGGGGTCTCGGCGGCGAGCCTCTTGACCCGACTCGCGGCCGGGTGGATCCGCTGCTGGAGCAGCTCGAAGTCGAGCCGGTCACCGTCCTCGGGGCTGACGAGGATGATCTCGCCGTCGATGACGGCGCGCTCTGGAAAGCCGGCGAGCACCGCCTCGACGACGTCCGGGAAGTAGCGGGTCATCGGCTTCTCGTTGCGGCTGCCGATCTCGACGAGGTCCCCGGAGCGGAAGACGATCGAACGGAAGCCGTCCCACTTGGGCTCGAAGAGTGCCTCGCCCTTGACCGAGCCGAAGTCCGGGACCGCCTTGGCGAGCATCGGCGCGATCGGCGGGATGAGCGGCATACCCCACTGTGCGTCGCGTTCGGACTTGGAAGGGAGGTAGTCGTCGTCGGCACGGTCCTTGCGGCGTTTGCTCGGCTGGACCCGTGGCGGCTCGCCCGGCATCTTCGGGTAGTCGGGCGGGAAGTTGAGCTCACCGAGCCCGCGCTCGGTGACATCCCGGTCCCACAGGGCGATCGCCGCGGCGACGTCTCCGGCGGAGTGTTCGATGCCGGCCCAGGCGTCTCCACGTTCGGCCACGAGCGCCGGCACCGTGCGCATCGTGAGTGCCGCGGGGTCGGTGCTGCGCAGCTCGTCCCACGTCACCGGCGTCGAGACGGGCGCGCCCGGCAGCGGCCGCGGGCTGTAGGCGGCGGCGATCGTGCGGTCGCGGCAGGCCTGATTGAAGTCGACGAAGATCCGCTCGCCGCGCTCCTCCTTCCACCACGACGTCGTGACGAGGTCGGGTAGCCGCCGCTCGAGCTCGCGGGCGATGCCGATGACGCCGTGGCGGACGTCGAGGAACTCGTGGGTCGGGGCGATCCGCGCGTAGACGTGCACACCCCGGTTGCCGGAGGTTTTGGGCCAGGCCGTCAGGCCGATCCCGGCCATCACCTCACGCAGCGCGAAGGCCGCCTCGACGGCGTCCGCGAAGTCCCGGCCCGGCTGCGGGTCGAGGTCGATGCGCAGCTCGTCCGGGCGGTCGACGTCCGCGGTGCGGACCGGCCAGGGGTGGAACGTGATGGTGTTCATCTGGGCGGCCCACACGGCGCCGGCCACCTCGTCGACGACGAGCTGCAGGTGCCGGCGCCCGGACGGGTAGGTGCACATCACCGTGCGCAGGTATTCCGGGACGCCGCGGGGCGGGTTCTTGGAGAAGAACTCCTCGCCCTCGATGCCCTCGGGGAAGCGCTGCAACGTCACCGGCCGGTCGCCGATCGCCCGAAGCAGGGGCTCGGCGACCGACACGAGGTAACGGGCGAGATCGAGCTTGGTGACCGGCCGGGCGTCGGCCATCCCCGTACCCGGCCACAGGACGCGATCGGGGCTGGAGATGCGCACCTCGCGCAGCCCGTGAGGACCGGGGACCTCGAGGACCGCAGGCTTGGCGTTCACTCCAGCGATCCTAGTGCCGGCTCACTGGCTCGACACCGACGGCGATGCCGCCTCCTTCGAGGCCGGCAGGTGCGCGTCGAGCCACGCGATGAGCTCGGCCGTCACCTCGTCGCGGTTGATCTCGTTGAGCATCTCGTGACGCCCCTCGGGCCAGAGCGTGACGGTGACGTCCGAGAACCCGAGCCGGCGGTACTGCTCGGCGACCTTCTCGACGCCCTTGCCGCGGTCGCCGACGGGGTCCATCGTCCCCGACACGAGGTGGATCGGCAGCTCCTTGGGGACGCGCGAGACGATGGCGTCGGAGTTGATCGAGGCGAGTCCGCGCAGGATGTCGGCGAAGAAGCCCGCGGTGAACACCTGCCCGCACGCGTCGTCGGCGATGTACTTGTCCACCTCGGCCTGGTCGCGCGAGAGCCAGTCGAACTTCGTCCGGTTGGGCTTGAACGCCGCGCCGTACTGTCCGAAGGTCAGCCGGTCGAGCAGCCCGCTGGGGTGGCGCCGCCCACGGATGCGAGCCTGGAGCTGGGCCACGCCCACGCCGACCTTGCCCATGGCGCCCGGGTCGCCCGCGGTGCCGCTGAGGATCAGCCCGGTGAGATCGCGTCCGAAGCGCGCGGCATACGACCGGCTGAGGAAGGAGCCCATGCTGTGCCCGAAGAGGAAGAGCGCCAGCCCGGGCTGCTCCGTGCGGGCCTGCTCGGCCACCCGGTGCATGTCCTCGACGACCGTCTCCCAGCCGCGCTCGTCGGCGAAGTAGCCGACCTGCTCCGGCGTCGCGGCGGTCCGGCCGTGCCCACGATGATCGTTGGCGTAGACGACGTACCTGGCCGCGGTGAGCGCCTCGGCGAAACGTTCATAGCGATCGGAGTGCTCGGCCATCCCGTGCGAGATCTGCACGATCGCCTTGGCCGGGCCATCCGGGCGCCAGCGGTTGACGTAGAGCGCGGTGCCGTCGGGCGTGGTCAGCGTGAAAGGGCTCGCCTGCATGATCAGCGACCCTAGCGAAGCGCGCCATGCGCGGGAAGGGTGCACAGCGGCATACGGCGTCGGTATGCCGTTGTGCATCCGTCCAGCCCGCCCGTGGTCATGGCGCATCCTCCGCGTCCGCTACACTGGGCCTCGGTCACCCGGTTTTCGTGTTTGTGCATCACGCGCTCGCAAGAAGCAACTGCGGGCGCGCTTTTCTACCTTCAGGCTTCTGAAGTGGCGCGCCTCAACCGACCCGGACCTCGCGACTGCGCGGTCCGCATCAGCCTCATGAAGGAGAAAACATGGCACAGGGAACCGTCAAGTGGTTCAACTCGGAAAAGGGCTTCGGCTTCATTGCGCCCACCGAGGGCGCGGACGTCTTCGTCCACTACTCGGAGATCCAGGGCAGCGGCTACCGCAGCCTCGAGGAGAACCAAGCCGTCGAGTTCGACATCGAGCAGGGCCCCAAGGGCCCGCAGGCGATGCGCGTCACCGCCATCTGACGATGGCTGCGGGCCTGGCCCGCACCGGATGAAGGCCGGCACCCCTCGGGGGTGTCGGCCTTCGCTTATCTGTTCAATCTCCTTGCGGCGCTTAGAGTTTCGTCAACCGGGTGAACGGGCGTTGGACGCTCACCAGCGTCCCGCCGAAGTCGACGACGACGGCGGCGTGCCGCTCCGAGATGATCCGGCCGAGACCGTGCTTGTCGTGGGTCACGCGGTCCCCGACATCGAAGCACTCGACGTCAGGTGGTGCTTGCTCGGCGAACGGGCTGCTGGACAGGTGGCGCCGCCTGCTGGCGGATCGTGAGGTACTCACCCCCCCATTATGCGCCACGATGGCCCGAGAGCCAGGCAGCGCATCAGCGCGGCGCCATCCGTAGCGCGCCGTCCATCCGGATGACCTCGCCGTTGAGGTAGTCATGGTCGATGATCGCGAGGGCGAGCTTGGCGTACTCCTCGGGGTGCCCGAGGCGGGCCGGGAAGGGGACACCGGCGGCGAGGCCGGCGCGGAAATCGTCCGAGACGCTGGCGAGCATCGGGGTCTCGACGATGCCGGGCGCGATGGTCATGACGCGGATGCCGTACTGCGCGAGGTCTCGGGCGGCCGGGAGGGTGAGCCCGACGATCCCGCCTTTGGAGGAGCTGTAGGCGGCCTGCCCGACCTGACCGTCGTAGGCAGCGATGGAGGCGGTGTTGATGATGACACCGCGTTGGCCTTGGTCGTCGGCCTCGGTCGCGGCGATGGCCTGGGAGGCGAGAGCGAGGACGGTGAACGTCCCGACGAGGTTGATCTGGATGACCTTGGCGTAGAGGGCCAGGTCGTGCACGCCCTTTCGGCCGAGGATCCGTGCGGATGGTCCGATGCCGGCGCAGTTGACGACGGTGCGCAGCGGGGCCCCGGCGCCGGCCGCCTGGGTGACGGCGGCGGCGACCTGCTCGGGATCGGTGACGTCGGCGGGCACGTAGGTGATGCTGTCGGTCGTGGCGGCGTCCTCGATGCCGGCCGGCAGGTCGAGGGCGTAGACGTGAGCGCCCTCGGCCGCGAGAGCCTGTGCGGTGGCGGCGCCGAGACCGGATGCGCCTCCGGTGACGATGGCGGCGGTGTTGGCGAGCTGCATCAGTGGGACTCCTCGTGTGCCGTGGTGGTGGCGGCGGTGGTGGTGATCGTGCCGGAGGGTTTGGCCAGGGAACGGCTGATGACCATCCGCTGGATCTGGTTGGTGCCTTCGAAGATCTGCATGACCTTGGCCTCGCGCATGTAGCGCTCGACCGGGAAGTCGCGGGTGTAGCCGTAGCCGCCCAGGACCTGGACCGCGTCCGTCGTCACTTTCATCGCGTTGTCGGTCGCCACGAGCTTGGCGATCGAGGCCTCGCGACTGAAGGGCATGCCCTGATCGCGCAGCCGCGCGGCGTGCAGCGTCACGGCTCGGGCGCTCTGGATCGCCGCCTCCATGTCGGCGAGGACGAAGGCCAGGCCCTGGTGGTCGCTGATCTTGCGCCCGAAGGTCTCCCGCTCCTGGGCGTAGTCGACGGCGCGATCGAGCGCGCCCTGGGCCAGGCCGGTGGCGACTGCGGCGATCCCGAGGCGACCGGAGTCGAGACCGCCCAGCGCGATCTTGAGGCCGTCGCCCTCGGCGCCGAGGAGACGGTCGGACGCCACCCGGACGTGATCGAAGCGCATGGTCGCCGTCGTCGAGCCCATCAGGCCCATCTTGTGCTCGGGCGGGTCGGCGCTCAGACCATCGGCATCGGCCGGGACGAGGAAGCACGAGATGCCCGCGGCGCGCTCGGCCGGGTCATCGGAGGTGCGGGCCATTACCATGTAGTAGTCGGCCTCACCGCCGTGCGTCACCCACGCCTTGGTGCCGGTGATGACGTAGTCGTCACCCTCGCGTACCGCCTTGGTCGTCATGGCGCCGGGGTCGGACCCCGCCTGCGGCTCGCTGAGGCAGTAGCCACCGAGCAGGTCGCCGCCGAGCAGGTCCGGCAGCCACCGCTCCCGCTGCTCAGGTGTGCCACGGGTGGCCAGCCCATAGCAGGACAGCGCGTGCACGCTGGTGCCGACCCCGATGGTGGCCCACACGCTGGCGAGCTCCTCGAGGACCTGGAGGTAGACCTCGTACGGCTGACCGCCGCCCCCATCGGCCTCCGGGTAGGGCAGCCCGAGGATCCCCAGGGCTCCGAGTGTGCGGAAGATCTCGCGTGGGAAGGCGCCCTCGGCCTCGGCCTGCGCGGCCCGTGGGGCGAGCTTCTCGGCCGCGAACTCCCGCACCAGCCGGATGAGGTCGGCCGCCTCCTCGGTGGGCAGGACGCGTGATGCGGGCATGGTCACACTCCTCGACGAGTACTGGATCAAGGGCCACAGTACCCAGCGGACGCGCTGCCCCCTCGATCATCCTGCCCGGGTCGGGCTGTCCCCGGCTCGAGAGCGACGCGCCCCCGGCTCAGGAGGGGGAGCCGGCGGGCGGGTCGTCGTCGAAGGCCGAGTGCCGGTCGTCAGGGACCTCGTGCTGCGGGGGCCTTGCGCCGTGCTCCGCGAGCTTGTCCATGCCCTTGTCGAGCTGTGACCGGACCTTGCCGACGGTCTCGTCGTGCGTGCCGCCGGTCCGCTCCCCGATGACCTGCTCGGCCTTGTCGAGGGCGCCGTCCACCTTTTCGCGGTTGGCCTGCGCGTAGTCGGCCGCGGCGTCGAAGGCAGCCTTGACGACCTCGGCCAGCGCGTCGCCGAAGTCCTTGGCCTTGGCCTGAAGGTCGACGTCGTGCGCCTTCTGCTTCATCTGGTCACTGAAATCCACCGTGGTCTCCTTGGCAACCGTAGGTGTTCTGCCGTTGGTTCAACGGCCGGCCGAGGCGGGCTGTTCCCGCTCGGGTGTCTGTGGGGCGGCGATCGGATCGGCGCGTCGGGTGAGCGGGCCGAGGCCGATGAGGGTGACGAGCGCGCCGAGCGGCAACAGGTCCCAGGGCAACGCCAGGATGAGGGCGGCCAGTCCGAGGGTGCCGAGCGCGTGTGCCGGCAGCAGGCCACGAACCACCATCCGGCGGAGCAGGACCAGCAGGCCGGCGCCGATGAGCACGGACGCGAGGGGCGTCAGGGGAGACGGCACCTGTGTCGTCGGTCCGTCGATGAGACGCAGGGCGGCCGCGCCGGCCAGGCCGGCCCCGCCCACGGCGACCATTGCCACGGCGATCATTGCCACGGCGGCCCTGCGCTCGGCGAGGGCTGCGGCGCTGGTTTCGCCGGAGTCCCGACGGGCCAAACCGAGAGCGAGGCGACCGAAGCTCGACATCGACGCGACCAGCGCCAGCTGGGCCGCGACCCACAGAGGCCCACCGGCCGCACCGATCGAGTCGGCCCAGTCGAGGATGCCGTACGCGAAGAGCAGCAGCGGCCCGAAGAGGGCGTGCGTCTCGGGTGCCGTCATGAGTCAACTCTGCGGCCGCGACGTGACCTCGCCCATTGGGGACATCCCTGATTCGTCCCCATCTCGACCCTGATGTGGCGAACGGGGTTGCGGTCGCCATGCGGTTCTACAGCAACGGCGACGAACTCATCCCCAGCGCCCTAGGCAATGAATGCCGTCAGCTCGTCCCGCAGCAGCACGGCGGATGCGAGGTGTACGGCGTCGAGGGTGCGCAGGGGCGGTTCGCCGATGTCGCACGCCAGGTCCTGGACCCCCTGATCGAGGGGCACCAGGTCGACGTCGCCGATCACCGCATGCGTCTCGGTCAACGCAGCGCCACCGACGCGACGGGCGGCGCGCAGGACCTCCACCCGGCCCAGCTCGCTGGTGGCTACCGGTACCTCGGGTTGCGTGCGCAGCCAGCCGCTCGGTCTCCGCTTCTGCTCGGACCAGTTTCATCAGCGCCGAAGAGTCGAGGTAGATCACAGGCGCTCCTCGCGCTCGGCATCGAGCAGCTGCTGGTTGGTTGGCTCCCCGATGCCCACCTGCACGGGCCGGGACGAACGCAGCCGCCCCGTCGGGCTCGATGCTGGGATCAGCCGACCAGGATCCTGGCTTCGACGACCCGGTGTTTGCCCTTCGGGCATGGCTTGGCGCTGCCCTTCGACGAGTCCGCGTCGCAGTAGCGTGGAGGGGTGAGCGGCCAGCAGTACTACGAGAGCTCCGTCGATCGCCAGATCCGCGAGGCGCAGGAGCGTGGCGACTTCGACAACCTGCCGGGTGCGGGCAAACCGCTCGACCTCGGCAACCCCGAGGACCCGGACTGGTGGATCAAGCGGCTGGTCGCCCGGGAGGATCTCGACCTCGGTGGCGCGCTGCCTGGTGCTCTCGGCCTGCGCCGGGAGGCGTCCACGTTCCCCGAGTCGCTCGCCGATGTCTACTCCGAGGCCAACGTCCGCGAGATCCTCAAGGACTTCAACATGCGGGTTCTCGCCGACCGGCTGCGGCCGGCCGTGGGGAACCTGCCGCCGCTCATCGCCAAGACGGTCGACATCGACGAGATGGTCGAGCAGTGGCAGGCCCTTCGCGCCGCCAGGGACATCGAGCGCGGCGCGGACCCGCCCGCCACCGCTCTCGATATGACGCACACCGCGCCGATGTCTCCAGCACGCGCGTCCTGGTGGCGACGCCTCCTGCGACGAGCGTGAGTAAAGGCAGATCCTCAGCCTGCGCACACTCGTCCAAGCGTGAATGGATAGTCTGAAGGGCGTGCCGCGCATCCTTGGGCCACATTCGATCCGGTACGCAGGGAGGCTCGCGATGGAGGACACGCCGTCAGCCCGCATCGATGCGGAACGCAATCGCCGTGTTCTGCTGGAGGCGGCTGCTGGCGCGTTGACCCGGGACCCGGATGCGTCCCTGGGCGAGGTGGCGCGCCTGGCCGGCTTGACGCGTGCGACGCTGTACAGGCACTTCGGTAGCCGGGAGAGACTGTTGGACGCCCTGAGGGATGATGCGCTTGGCTGCGCCGTGGAGGCCGTCGCGGCCGCTCGGGTGGAGGAGGGGACTGCACTGGAGGCGCTGCGCCGGGTGATCACTGCCATAGCCTCCTTGGGTGGCAGGTTCTGGCCGCTGCTGATGGAAGGAGCGGACCGGGACCCGGAGTTCTTGAACAGCCGCGCGCAGGCGTTCGCCCCTGTGTTGGCCATCATCGAACGGGGGCAGGTGTCCGGGCAGATCAGAACGGATGTCTCCGCGCAGTGGGCAGTCACGGCCCTGACGGCGCTGCTCGCAGCGGCGGTGCACCAAGCCAAGGGGGTCGAGGATCCCGGTCTCGCCGAGAGAGTCTTCGACACCATCGCGTTCGGGATACAGCAACCTCCTACCAAAGAAACTAGACATTGATGTCTCGTTTTAATACGCTGGGTTCATGGCTACACACCACAGACCTCAGATCCCACCCACGGGCAGCGCTGACGTCGATGTCCTCGTCGTCGGCGCCGGCCCGACGGGGCTCGTCGCCGCGGCGGAGGCTCTGCGTCACGGGTTGAGCGTTCGCATCATTGAGCGGAGGGCCTCGCGGGCGGCGTTCTCCAAGGCACTCGTCGTGCACGCCCGCACCCTTGAGGTGTTCGACACGATGGGGATCGCCGAGGAGATCCGGGCGGTCGGTGCGCCCTTCA
>JAKDLQ010000297.1 GCA_030452775.1 Micrococcales bacterium
ACCGCCCGCGGGCGGGTGTGTGCCGGGGGGGGGCCTGGAGGCCCCTCGCCGCGACGACGCAGACCCAGCCGGCCACCTGACCCGGACGGGACGCAACGAGGGCGAGGGCGGCCGCCACCTCGGCCGCGCCGATGACCGCCGGCGCAAGAGCCCAGGCGTGCGCCGGTCGAGCCCGCGGCTCCCACGCTCGGCCGCGCAGATCGGCCGCGGCCGCGCCGACGAGCAGCACTGAGCCGGCCGCGACCAGCGTGACGGCACCTGCGGATTCGAGCGGTAGTCCCCCGAGCCATGGCCAGGACTCCCGGGCGACCAGTCCCACCGCGGGTGCGGGTGCGACCCATGCGACCCAGACCATGATCCAGGCGCGCCGTTCCTTCGGCACCACGATGACCGTGAGGATGAGCGCCGCCAGGCCGGTGGCCGCCGACACTCGCGAGGTCGCTGTCAGCGGTGCGACGATCCCGGCCGCGAAGCCCGCCCAGGCCGCCGCGATCGCGACCCGCTGAGGCGCCCCGAGCCAGGCCGCCGCGGCATAGAGCAGGGCTGTCCCCGCCGGCACCGCCACGACCCAGGGGTCCGTGAAAGGGAGCACCTCGGAGCGGTCCAGCAGCAGCGCAGCCGTCGCGGGGAGGCCCACGGCCATCAGACCGTATGGCGCCCACGCGGCAATCGGGTCGAGCCTGCGGACCGCGTCACCGACCACCGACCGTCCGCGGGCGTCACGCCACACGGTGACGCTCCAGCCCGCCGTGGCCAGCCCGGTCGCCACGACGAGGGCCCAGCGGGTCTGCGCCGCCAGGGCAATCGCCGCGAGCCCGATGGCGTGGCCGGCGAGGCCGATCCCGACGGCGTCGCGTCGGCGGCCGGCCGGACCTGCGAGGTGTGCGAGTCCGACCATCGCCAGACCTGCGGCGGAGAGGACCGACAGTCGAGCGATCGGCGCCAGGCTCAGCGCCTCAGCCGCGGCAAGCCACGTCACGCAGCCGAGAGCGACCACGAGCCCGGGGCGCCACTGATGGGGCACCGGCGCGAATCCTGACGCCACGGCGAGCAGGGCGAAGCAACCCGCGACGGACCACAGGTCGCGTGTCCCGGGCTGGTCGGTCCACAGCATCGCGGCGAGCAGCGCGACGACCACCGTGCCGGCGGCCCACCACAGCGTCCAGAACGCCTCGCCCGGAGCGCGAGTCAGCCAACCGCGCCGGGCGAGGACGGCGACGAGCAGCACCCAGCCGGCCGCGGCGAGCAGACCGATTGCCGGATCGGTGGCGCCGGCCAAGGCGGCCACGGCACCCACGGGCAGCGCGGCAGTCGCGATGTCGTGCACCAGTGGCGCCTGCGGCGTCCCGAAGGGGCGCGAGCGGCGCCAGACCGACCATCCGGCCGCCGTCGTGAAGGCGGCCGCGGCCCATGCCGGCTCGGCCAACGAGGCAAGGAGCGCGAAGATGAGCCCCACCGCGGGGAGCGACCGGGCCGGGATCGGGCGTCGGTGGACGTTCGCGACTTCGAGAATGGCGATGAAGCCCGCTGCGGCGAGGAGCGAGACGATCGCCCCGTCCGTACCCCCGAGCCCGACGCTGCCGACCAGGGCCAGCCACACGACGGTCCACCAGACTGGCTCGACGATGGCAGGCACGACTGCTTGAAGGCGCGCCTGCACGCACTCGAGGCCGACGAGCAGGGCGCCTCCCGTGAGCAGCACCGCGGAGGCAGGCGCGTCGGACGTGGCCGACCAGACCAAGGGCGCCAGGACGCCGAGGACGACGAGCCCCGGCATGGCCGCGACCAGGGTGGGCGCGGCGAGGCGTCCCCCAGGGCGAAGTCGCGCCCACAGTGCGCTGACCGCGAGTGCGAGAGCCATGAACGCCACTTGCGCGACGCTGGGGGTGGCGACGGCCTTGCCGATGGGGATCTCCCGGCCCACACCAAGCGTCGCCATCGCGACAGTGAGCCAGCCGATCGGGGCGACGAGGTAGCGCAGTGCGGTGCTGGGATGGCGCCACGTCCACGCTGCGTAGGTGAGCGCGACGGCCGCGGTGACCGCAGTGAGGGCGACGGCAAGCGAGGCACCCGTGAGATCGGGCGGCAGGGCGACCCCGTCGAGGAAAGCCGCGCCGAGCATGATCGGCAGGATGAGCCCACCGGCGAGTTCGAGCGCCCGGCCGACCACGTCGGCATTGCGTCGGCGCAGGATCGCCCCGGCCGCGAAGGGCGCGATGACGATGACGGCCTCCGCGGCCGGGCGCAGCTCGCGCGACACGTCGCCGAACGCGAAGGCGACCAGGCCGAAGGCTCCTACGAGGAAGAGCAGGACCCCGAGGTAGGCAAGCCCGTGCACGGCCAGGTCGGAGCCCAGCGCCTCGAGCGTCCGGGACCA
>JAKDLQ010000031.1 GCA_030452775.1 Micrococcales bacterium
GCGCGACCGACGGCCCCTCGGCCGAGGCCGCCCGGGCGATGGTCAACGCCATCGCCAACCCGCAGATGCCGGAGATCGGCGAGCGCTTCCTCGGGACCGTCGTCAAGACGACGACCTTCGGCGCGTTCATCTCCCTGCTGCCCGGCAAGGACGGCCTGCTGCACATCTCCGAGGTGCGCAAGCTCGTCGGCGGCAAGCGGATCGACAATGTCGATGACGTCGTCACCGTCGGTCAGAAGCTGCAGGTCGAGCTCAAGGAGATCGATCCGCGCGGCAAGCTCTCGCTCGCCGCAGTCCTGTCCGAGGATGCACAGCGCGAGGAGTCGGCCACGGCAGCCGCCGAGGCCTGATCCCGGACCCGCGACACAATGGAACGCGGCCCGTCACCCATCGAGGTGGCGGGCCGCGCTGTATCCGACAGCAATCCGACAGCAGTTCGAGCGCAGATCTTGAGCATGGCGGGGATGACTACGCTGGCGCCGTGAGCGCAACGAACGAGATCACCGTTTCCGTCATCGGGGCAGCCGGCCGGATGGGGTCGCAGGTGTGCCGCGCCGTCGAGGATGCCGACGGACTCCGGCTCGCGGGCCGCTTCGACGTCGGCGACGGGCTCGGGGATCTCGCCGGCGCCGACGTCGTCGTCGAGTTCTCGGTCCCCGATGTCTCGCCTGCCAACGTCGCGCACTGCATCGAGCGCGGGATCCACGTCGTCGTCGGCACGACCGGCTGGGACGATGCCAAGCTCGACGCGCTCCGGGAGCAGCTCGCCGGCGCTCCCACCTCGAGCACCGGGTCGCCGGTCGGTGTGCTCGTGGCCCCGAACTTCGCCATCGGCGCCATCCTCATGATGTCCTTCGCCGCGCAGGCCGCTCGCTACTACGAGTCCGTCGAAGTCATCGAGCTGCACCATCCGGACAAGGTCGACGCGCCCTCCGGCACCGCGGCCCACACCGCCGCCCTCATCGGTGCGGCCCGCAGCGATGCCGGGATGCCAGACGTGCCCGACGCCACCACCCACGACCCGCACGGGGCTCGTGGGAGCACGGTCAGCGGCATACCGGTGCATTCGGTCAGGCTGCGGGGACTCGTGGCCCACCAGGAGGTGCTGCTCGGGAACGTCGGGGAGATGCTGACGATCCGGCACGACTCGTTCGACCGCGCGTCGTTCATGCCCGGCGTCCTCGAGGGCGTGCGCCGAGTGAGCGAACACCCGGGCCTCACCGTCGGGCTCGAGCATTACCTCGGCCTCGGGTGAGAACCTGATGGCCCCGGGTCGCGTGAGGTCGACGCCAGGCGGGTATGGGGTCCCAACCAACCGTCTCTGCGACAGCGAGGAGAGGCCCATGACTGCCGTTCCACCCATGCCACCGGCCGATGCGATACCGTCCACCGTCTGCGTCTGCGACAACTGCCCGGACGGGTGCCGGTGCAATTCCTGCGAGTGTGAGGACTGCGGCTGCGAGAACTGCACCCACGCCGCCTGACCTGCCTCTGACGGGCAGGTTCGATGTATTACGGCGTCATATACGACGCGGTAATACATCCAACCGCGTCCGGCGATCTCAGGAGGCCCAGCCGAGCAGCCGCAGACCGGCCGCCGTCGCAGCCCCGAGCACGACGACGAGGATGAACGGGGCCCGAAGCAGCAGCGCCACGGCAGCCACGGCCACGGCCGCCGCGCGGGCATCGAGGACGACGGCCCCGTCCGTGACGAAGGTCTGCGTCGCGATGAGCGCGGCCAGCAGCGCGATGGGCAGTGCGGCCGTGAGCCGCTTGGTGCGGGCGCCCTCAAGCAGGTGGCCGGGCACGAGGTAGCCGACGAGCTTGAGTGCGTAGGCGATCGCCGCCGCGACGAGGATCGCCGCCCACAGGCTCACCGTCGCCACCTCAGCAGGACGGCCAGGGCGGCAAGAAGCACGGGTAGGCCGGGTGGCAGCGCCGGCGAGAGCACCACGGCCACGACACCGGCCACCACGGCCATTGCCACCGCATCCCCGGAACGCAGGCGCGGCCAGAGCAGTCCGACGAAGGCCGCACTCGCAGCTCCGTCGAGGCCCCATGACCTGGGGTCACCCAGCGCGTTGCCGATGAGGGCACCGATGAGGGTCGTGAGATTCCACAGCAGGAAGATCGTCACGCCGGTGACCCAGAACCCGAGCCGGCTCGCCCGGATGTCCTGCTGTGTGACGGCCACGGCGGTCGACTCGTCGATGGTGACATGCGCCGCCGCGGGTCGGCGCCAGCCCCGCACCGCGAGCAGTTGCGTCAGCTCGAGTGCGTAGAAGCCGTTGCGCACGCCGAGCAGGGACGAGGCTGCGATCGCGGCCGGGGCGGCGGCGAGACCGGTCCCGATGATCCCGATGAAGGCGAACTGCGACCCACCGGTGAACATCAGCAGCGACATCGCGCATGTCTGCCAGACGTCGAGTCCGGCAGCGACCGCGAGCGCCCCGAAACTGACCCCGTACGCTCCCGTCGCGACGCCGACCGAGAGTGCGGCGCGGATGACGGCTCGGCGCACGCCGGGGTCGAGCGCCTCGGTCACGGCTCGGTGAGGATGGCCGAGAACCGGACCTCGCGGCGGGTGTCTCCTGCCGGTGACACGACGCGCTCGCGGGATGCGCCGTCTGGCTCGAGGCCGGCAGCGCCGAGGAAGTCTCGGGTGGCGAGGTCGGACTCAAGCAGCCACGCGGTGAGTTCGCTGCGCCCGCTGCCGCGGGCCGTGTCGACCACGGCATTGACGAGCCGGGAGCCGTGCCCTTGGTGGCGCGCGTCCGGATGCACGCCGAGCACGATCAGCTCAGCGGTCTCGTCCGCCGCATCGGGGTCGGTCGACGGGCCGACCGCGGCGAAGCCGACCACCTGGGCCCCCGCGCAGGCCACGAGCAGCCGATGGTCGCGGGTGGGGGGCTCGCGCAGGGAGCGGCGCCACGCAGATGCGAGGGTCCCCGGCTCGAACTGGGCGATGGCCTCGGGAGCCAGCACGGCGGCATACGACTGGCTCATGATGATCGCCTGCACGATCCCGACTGCGGGGGCGTCGGCCTCCCTGGCCAGGCGCACGCTCGCGTCGGCGAGCGGCCCCGGCTCGTGGGTGTGCGGCGCATCCTGGTCGTGGTCGTGGTCGTGGTCGTGGTCATGAGGAGGCACCACGTCATCCTCTCAGCCGCGCCGGGCGAACGAATGACGTGGTGGGCCAAGCCCCCGGCCCGGAGGGGGTTTCCGGTTGGCGGCTCATCTCGGGTGAGGTGCGGATGGATCGCAACTACGCGCTCGAGCCGGAGGAGCTCAGGGCCCGGAATCGTGCTGACCTGTCAGGGCCACCCGGTGACGGACGAGGTCGCCCTCGACTACGACGGGTGAGCGAAGCGTCGCGGGGGGCTGGGGTCTCGGTGTTAGGTTGCGAACGTGCGGCAATATCTTGACCTCCTCGACCACGTGCTCACCGATGGCCAACAGAAGTCGGATCGGACCGGCACGGGCACGCTGAGCCTCTTCGGATACCAGATGCGCTTCGACCTCGCGGACGGCTTCCCTGCCACGACCACCAAGAAGCTGCACCTGCGCTCGATCATCGGCGAGCTGCTGTGGTTCCTGCGGGGTGACACCAACGTTGCCTGGCTCAACGAGCGCGGCATCACGATCTGGGACGAGTGGGCCGACGAGAACGGCGACCTCGGCCCGGTCTACGGCCACCAGTGGCGTTCCTGGCCGACCCCGGATGGGCGGCGAATCGACCAGATCGCCAAGGTCATCGAGCAGATCAGGACCACCCCGGACAGCCGTCGCCTCGTCGTCTCAGCGTGGAATGCCGCCGAGGTCGATGACATGGCGCTGCCCCCGTGTCACACGATGTTCCAGTTCTACGTTCACCCGGCGTCGCGGCCGGAAGGACGGCGGCGCCTGTCGTGCCAGCTCTACCAACGCAGCGCCGACATCTTCCTCGGCGTCCCCTTCAACATCGCCTCCTACGCCCTGCTCAACCAGATGGTCGCGCAGCTGACCGACCTGGAGCCGGGCGAGTTCGTGCACACCCTCGGCGACGCGCACCTCTACCTCAACCACGTGGATCAGGCCCGGGTGCAGCTACGCCGGGCGCCACACCCGCTGCCGACGATGCGCATCACTGAGGGCAGGTCGAGCATCGACGAGTTCGACCTCGACGACTTCGAGCTGGTCGGCTACGTGGCCGACCCGGGCATCAAGGCACCTATCGCCGTCTGAGCGCGTCTGAGATCGCCGGTCGTCACGACGGTCGAGGACGTCGAGGGGAGCACCGTGACGTATGACCGGCGGGAGCTCGTTGCCGTCTTCACCGGTGGGGCGCTCGGAGCCCTGCTCCGAGCAGGCCTGTCCCACGCCTGGGTTCACGACCCGACTCGGTGGCCGTGGGCGACGTTCGTTGCCAATATCGTGGCCGCCGCGACGCTGGGCTACGTGGTCACTCGGCTCCAGGAGCGGCTCCCGCTCTCGAGCTATCGCCGCCCGATGTGGGGCACCGGCCTCTGCGGGGGGCTCAGCACGTTCTCGACGATGCAGCTCGAGGTCGTGGCGATGGCCCAGGCGGGAGCCGGCCGGCTCGCGATCGCGTACCTCGTCGTCAGTGCCGTCGTCGGACTCGTGGCGATACACGTGACGACCTCGGTCGTCCGCCGGGTGAGGTTCGCCTCATGAACGCCGTGGTCTGGGCGTGCCTCGCCGTGGCCGGTGGCTTGGGGGCGGTGGGCCGTTTCCTCCTCGACGGCGCTGCGTCCCGGCGCGCATCCGGGCCGTTCCCGTGGGGCACGTTCGTCGTCAACATCAGCGGGGCGGCTGCGCTGGGTCTGCTATCCGGAGTCGGCCTGCCCGACGATGTCTACCTCGTCGTCGGCGCCGGGGTCGTCGGCGCCTACACGACCTTCTCGACGTGGATGTTCGAGACGCAGCGCCTCATCGAGGAGCGCCTCGTCCGGGTTGCCGTCCTCAACGTCGTGGTGAGCATCGTCGTCGGTGTCGCGGCGGCCTGGATCGGGCACCGGATCGGGGGGCTACTGTGACCACAGGCGGACTGAGACTGAGCGTCTACTTCGGCGAGCGACAGCGCATCGGTCGGCGATTCCTCGCCGATGACCTGATGGACCTGTTCGGCCGCGCCCAGATCGCGACGAGCATTCTCATGCGAGGCATCAGCGGGTTCGGGCTTCGCAACCACCTGCGCACCGATCAGCTGCTGACCCTCTCGGAGGATCCCCCGCTCGTGGCGGCCGCGGTCGACACCGCGCCACGCGTCGAGGCGATCGTCGATGAGGTCGCCGCGCTCGGGCACCGGGGTCTGATGTCCATCGAACGGGTCCGACTGGTCGACGGAGAGACCGGCCGGATCGAGTTGCCGAGCACGATGGAGGAAGCGACCAAGCTCGCGATCTACGTCGGCCGCCACGAGCGGGTCCAGCAAGCCCCCGCCTATGTGGCGATCTGCGCGCTTCTGCGACGGCTCGGCGTCGCCGGGGCCTCGGCCTTCCTCGGAGTCGACGGCACGATGCACGGCCAGCGCGAGCGTGCCCGGTTCTTCGAAGGCAACGCGGACGTGCCCACCATGATCATCGCCGTGGGCCCAGGGGAGCGGATGCGGCAGGTTCTCGCCGAGTTGGAGGGGCTCGTCGAGCGCCCCCTTGTCACGGTCGAACGGGTGCGGGTGTGCAAACGCGACGGCGAGCTCATCACGCGACCGCATGAGCTGCCCGACCACGACGCTCACGGTCTGGAGCTCTGGCAGAAGCTGACGGTCTATGGCTCGGAGGCTTACCGCCGTGACGGCCACCCGCTGCACCGGCAACTGGTGCGGGAGCTCCGGGCGCAGCGGGCCTCGCGTGGAGCGACCGTGCTGCGTGGCGTGTGGGGCTTCCACGGTGATCACGAACCCCACGGGGACCACCTGTTGCAGGTCGGACGACGCGTCCCGGTGATGTCGATCGTCCTCGACACCCCGTCGCGAATGGCTGCCATCTTCGACGTCGTGGACCGCCTGACGACCCACCACGGACTGGTGACCGTCGAGATGGTGCCCGCCGTGGAGTTCTTCGGCGCCGACGAGGGCGTGGGCGGACGCCGCATGGCCGATCACGACTTCTGAATCCGGCCCCAGCACCCCAGCACGTTCGATGCCGAGGGCTCGATGTCCCGGAGTGGTATAGATGCCGGAGTGGTATAAATGAAGGAGACGGCGATGACTCCCGCCGGGGACCGAGGTTCTGGTCCGAACCGCGCACCGCGCTGATGGCTTCTTGCTCGACACACGTGTGGTGGGAGGTCGACGTGCGGGCTACCCGAGAAGTCTCGCCAGGAACCGCAGGACGACGCGACCGAGCGATCCTCGCGGCGAGCCTGACGGCATTCGTCCTGCTCGCGATCGGGGTGCAGCCCGATCACGTCGTCGCGCGAGCCGAGCGTGCGGGCGTGCGGGCGCCGGAGCCGCCCATCGGCCTCTGGCCCGCCGTGACGAGGATCGGCGAGGGTCCGGCTCTCGTCGGGGCAACGGTCGCGGCGGCTGCGCTCGCGCACGGTGATCGGCGCCACGCTGCCTTCCTGGTGGCCCGCGTCGCGGTGGGCGTCGCAGCACGCAGAGTCCTCGCCGAGGTCATCCGCCGAGCCCGTCCCCCGCGAGCGTGGTGGTGGGTGACGCCGCGTGGCTTCAGCTTCCCCTCACGGCATGTGACCTGGTTCTGTCTCGGCGCGGCGGCCCTCGTCGATGCCGTCCCGGACCGTGCTCGTCCGGTGGGACAGATCGCATCCTGGGCCGGGACTGCGATGGTCGGTGCCAGCCGCATCAGACTGGGCATTCACTGGCCCAGTGACGTCGCCGGCGCCGCGTTCGCCGCAGCGGCGGTGCGCGCGGCTGGTCGCCTGGCGGAGTGCCGATCCGCCAGACCCCCTGTCATCACGGGCATCACGGGTTCTTTGGCACGTGAGTTGACATGAGCGGGCCCAGCATCCTCTTCCGCGATCCCGGCGCCGTGGTGCTGGAGACCACGCTCCCGGACTATGCGAGCGACCTGCTGCTCGACCAGGTCATCGCGCACATCATCAAGGGCGCCGACGAGTACGATCTGTTGCCGTACTTCGCAACCCGGCTGTCCGACGTGCGGGACGTGACCTACCGCCAGGAGGTCTTCACCGACCTTGAGGACCAGGAGCTGACCAAGGCCCTCGTCGACTACGGCGAGGCGATGCACCTGACTCGGACGCGCCTGGCGCAGAGTGGGAAGCGCTACTTCGAGCGTTTCCGTCAGGCCTGGGTCCTGGCCGCAGGAGAGGCCTATGTCACGGCTGTCGACGGACTGCTCGCCGCGTTGGGCGCGGCGCGCCTGCACTCCGAGGCGCTGCAGGCCCTGCGCCGATACGTCTCGGACTATGCAACCGGACCGGTGATGACGCGGCTTCGCGCCGACAGCGCGTCGCTTCGGGCCCGGATGGATGCGATCACCTACGCACTCCGACTCAGCGGCGACCGGATCACCGTGCAGGCCTACGACGGCGAGCCCGACCTCAGCACCCATGTCCTTGCCACGTTCGAGAAGTTCAGTCGTGGCGCGGCCAAGGACTACCGGAGCAGGACCCCGAACTGGCCGGACAGCAACCATATAGAAGCACACATCCTCGAGCTGGTGGCTGCGCTCCACCCGGACGAGTTCGCCGCCCTGGAACGGTTCTGCGCGGAGTTCAGCGACGTCCTCGATCCCGCCCTGCTCGCCCTCGAGCGAGACGTACAGTTCTACCTCGTCGTCGCGCGGCAGGAGAGGTGGCTCGAAGCAGGCGGCGTGGACTTCACCATGCCGACGATCGACGATCGGTCCACCCAGGTCGACGTCCGTGGGACGGTCGATGTCGCGCTCGCGGACAAACTCGCCCGCGAGCATCGCCAACCGGTCCGCAACGACGTGACGCTCCTCGATGGAGAGCGCATCTTCGTGGTGTCCGGCCCGAACCAGGGCGGCAAGACGACCTTCGCGCGCACCGTCGGGCAGCTGTTCCATCTCGCGGCCCTCGGCTGCCGCGTCCCCGGCACGAGCGCCAGGCTCTTCCTGCCCGACTCGATCCACACCCACTTCGAACACCCCGAAGACGTCCGGTCCCTGCGCGGCAAGCTCCAGGACGAGCTCATCCGGGTCCACCGAATCATCGAATCGTCCACGGCGCGCAGCGTCGTGATCCTCAACGAGATCCTCAACTCCACGACGCTGGAGGACGCACTCGTGCTGGGGACTCGCATCATGGACCAGCTCATCGACCTCGACGTCCTGGCGGTCTACGTCACGTTCGTCGACGAACTCGCCTCCCGTGGCCCGAGCGTCGTCAGCCTGATGAGCCAGGTGGAGCCGGAGGATCCGGCGGCGCGGACCTTCCGGGTCGTGCGGCAACCGGCGAACGGCATGGCCTACGCCGCCGCGATCGCGCACAAGTACCGAGTCGACTATGAGCACCTCAGCAGGCGGGTGAGCAGATGACAGCGATGAAGGCGCACCTGATGCACCGTGACACCGACTTCGATCTGGAGACCACCCTGCCACCGCAGGGGCAGGCCCTGATGGACGACCTCGGCCTCGACCAGCTCTGCACCGCCATGTCCGGTGCGGACAACGAGGCCTTCGTCGTTGCGCGCGCCGCCCTGCTGCTCGGCCTCTCGGGCCCCGAAGAGATCGCCTACCGCCAGCACGTCCTCGCCGACTGCCTCACCCACCCCGCGGTGGTGCGCGAGCTGTATGCGCTGGTGCTGGAGACCCTCGCACGGCAACGGAAGATCCACCGCGGCCTCTTCCTCAGCAGTACCAGCGCGATCCTGCGCGGCTCGCTCGAATCGCTCCACATGCTCATCGAGATGCTCGTGCGCATGCGCGACCTCGCGCGGGCCAATAGTGGCCGGTTCCGGTCCGAGGGCCTCGCGACGATGTTCGCGATGCTGGCTCGTGAGCTCGACGATGCCTACATCACCCAGGTCAAGGCGGACCTTGCCGAGCTGGAGTTCCGCCGCGGCGAGCTGATGAGCGTAGGGCTGGGCACCTACCTGACGGGGGTGGGACACACCTTGCGCAAGCCCCGCGTCACCGCTCACCCCATGCTCGACAGGCTGCTCGGCACCGGACTGCCGTCGCACGGCTTCCGCATCGCCGAACGCGACGAAGCCGGGGGGCGGATCCTCTCCGAGCTCAAGGCTCGTGGTCTCGACAAGGTGGCCAACGCGGTAGCCCAGGCGACCGACAACATCCTGGCCTTCATCGCCTGCCTGCGCAGCGAGGTGGGCTTCTACGTCGGTTGTCTCAACCTGCACGACCGGCTCGCAGCGGCGTCGCTGCCCACCTGCCGGCCGCAGATCTGCCCGGACCCTCGCGGGATGGTGTGGGCCCGCGGGCTCTACGACCCGGGCCTGTGCCTGAGCGGCGCGCCCGCCGTCATCGGCAACGACATCGATGCCGGTGATGCCGACATCGTCGTCATCACCGGCGCCAACCAGGGCGGCAAGTCGACGTTCCTGCGGGCACTGGGTCTGTCGCAGCTGATGGCGCAGGCGGGCATGTTCGTCGCGGCCGATGCCTATCGCGCACCCGTCCGCACGGGAGTCTTCACCCACTTCAAGCGTCAAGAGGATGCCTCGATGACGAGCGGGAAGCTCGATGAGGAACTGCATCGCATGAGCGAGATCGCCGACGAGGTGAGCCCCGGTGCCGTCATCCTGTTCAACGAGTCGTTCTCCTCGACGAATGAGCGGGAGGGGTCGCAGATCGCCCGGGAAGTGATCCGGGCACTTCGCGAGGCGAAGGTGCGAATCGCGTTCGTGACCCACCAGTACGACCTCGCTCACGGTCTGCAGGTGGCCGGGGACGAGCACATCGTCTTCCTGCGCGCCGCACGCGCCGAGGACGGCGGGCGCCCCTTCCGGCTCCTGCCCGGCGAGCCGCTGTCGACCAGTTTCGGTGCGGATCTCTACGCAGAGATCTTCGGCCAGACCGTCGCTCGCGCTCGGGCCGATGAATCCCACGATGCCCTTGGTGTCCCGTAGCGACGCCCCCTCAGTCGTGTGCCGGGACGTCGGCTGCCGGTCCGGGCCACCGGTGCGGGCATCTGCGACGCTGGGGCCATGACCAACGTGACGATGATCGCAGCCGTCGGCGACAACGGCGTCATCGGAGACGGTGTCTCGATGCCCTGGCACCTCCCCGAGGATCTCCGGTACTTCAAACGAACGACGATGGGCCACCCGATGATCATGGGCCGGCGTACGTTCGACTCGATGGGGGCGCTCCCGGGACGTCGCAGCATCGTCATCACCAGCCAGCCGGCGTGGTGGCACGCGGGCGCCGAGACGGCACACTCGATGGCGGAGGCGCTGGCGCTGGCCGGCCCGACCGACGAGGTCTTCGTCGTGGGCGGCGGGCAGATCTACCGACTGGCCATGCCGTATGCCGCTCGCCTCCTCATCACGCACGTGGCGCAGTCTCCGCAGGGCTCGGTCACCTTCCCCAAGATCGATCCGGGTGAGTGGGCTCCCTCCAACCGCGAGGACCACGAGGGGTTCTCCCGGGTGACCTACGTGCGGCGCCGCTGAGCCGCGCTGAGGTGTCGCGGTCGCTCGTGGGCGCTCCCCGGAACTCATCCAGGCCTTCATGTAACACTTCTGGCCGTGCCGCGATGGTAGTGGTGCGAGGCGCTACCCGGACCCCCGAGCGGGTAGCGCCTCGTCTCATATCCGGACAGCGGCCAATCTTTGGTTACCGGCTCTGGTTGCCGGCTCTGACGCGATCCTGCGGGCAGGCTCGGACGCTACGGCTAACCTGTCCCCATGGCACCAACTCCCCGACTGGGCCGGGTCCTCTCCGCGATGGTGAGCCCCATGCACGCCGACGGCTCGCTCGATCTCGAGTCCGCCGCCAAGGTGGCCACCCATCTGGTCGATCACGGCCACGACGGCCTCGTCGTCTCGGGCACGACGGGGGAGTCCCCGACGACCACCGACGACGAGAAGGTCCGGCTGATCCAGGCTGTGGTAGCGGCGGTCGGTGACCGGGCCGTCATCATCGCCGGCGTCGGCAGCAACGACACCGCACACACCGTCGAGTTGGCGCGCCGAGCGCAGGCCGCCGGCGCCCACGGGCTGCTCGTCGTCACCCCCTACTACAACAAGCCACCGCAGGCCGGGCTCGTCGCCCACTTCACGGCGGCCGCCGACGCGAGCGACCTGCCGGTGATGATCTACGACATCCCCGGCCGATGCGGCATCGCAATCGCCGAGGACACCTACCTGCGGATCGCCGAGCATGATCGGATCACCGCGGTCAAGGACGCGCGGGCCGACCTCTGGCTGGCCGGCACGTTGATGCAGGCCACCGGCCTGGACTGGTACTCGGGCGACGATGCGATGAACCTTGCCCACTTCGCCAACGGGGCCGTCGGCTTCGTCGGCGTGAGCTCGCAGGTCGGCCCAGCGGCATACGGACAGTTCGCCGCGGCGGTGATCGAGGGACGCTGGGACGAAGCACGCGCCGTCCATCGATCGCTTGTCCCGCTCGTCGAGGCCGTCATGAACGTCACCCAGGGCGCGATCATGGCCAAGGCCGCGCTGGCGTTGCAGGGCCTCATCGAGTCACCTGCCGTACGGTTGCCGCTCGTGCCGGCCGATGCCGTGCAGACCGAGCTGGTGCGCACCGCGCTGGCCACCATCGACTCACGTCGCAACTGACGGGATATCCTGTGAGCCACCCGCACCCCGAGCTGACCGCTCCCCCCGACCTGCCCGCCAACGGACTGCGCGTCGTCGCTCTCGGCGGTCTCGGGGAGATCGGGCGCAACATGGCCGTCCTGGAGACTCGTGGTCGCCTCCTCATCATCGACTGCGGCGTGCTCTTCCCCGAGGACCACCAACCCGGCGTCGATCTCATCCTCCCCGACTTCTCCTACATCGAGGACCGACTGGACGACATCGAGGCGGTCGTCCTCACCCACGGTCACGAGGACCACATCGGCGCCGTGCCCTATCTGCTCCGACTCAAGGGCGATCTGCCACTCATCGGGTCGACGCTGACCCTGGCGCTGGTGGAGGCCAAGCTCAGGGAGCATCGAATCCGGCCCTACACCCTCGCCGTCAAGGAAGGCCAGCGCGAGAGGCTCGGCGTCTTCGATCTCGAGTTCGTCGCCGTCAACCACTCGATCCCCGACGCGCTCGCCGTCTTCGTCCGGACCGAGGCCGGCACCGTGCTGCACACCGGCGACTTCAAGATGGACCAGCTGCCGCTCGACGGACGTCTGACCGACCTGCGCGCCTTCGGCCGGCTGGGCGAGGAGGGCGTCGACCTGTTCCTCACCGACTCGACCAACGCGGACGTCCCCGGCTTCACCACACCCGAGCTCGAGATCGCGCCCGCCATCGACAAGGTGTTCCGGCATGCGCAGCGGCGGATCATCGTGGCCTGCTTCAGCAGCCACGTCCACCGCGTCCAGCAGGTGCTCGATGCCGCTGAGAAGGCCGGACGCAAGGTCGCCATGGTCGGGCGATCGATGGTCCGCAACATGGGGATCGCCGCGGAGCTCGGCTATCTCCACGTCCCGGACGGGCTGCTCGTCGACATCAAGAAGATCGGCAACCTGCGTGACGACGAGGTCGTCCTCATCTGCACCGGCTCGCAGGGTGAGCCCATGGCGGCGCTGTCGCGCATGGCCAACCGCGACCACCGCATCGAGGTCGGCCCGGGCGACACGGTCCTGCTCGCGAGCAGCCTGATCCCCGGCAACGAGAACGCGGTGTATCGAATCATCAACGGACTGATGCGGCTCGGCGCCAACGTCGTGCACAAGGGCAACGCCAAGGTCCACGTCTCTGGGCATGCCAGTGCCGGCGAGCTGCTCTACTGCTACAACATCGTGAGGCCGCGCAACGTCGTGCCGGTCCACGGGGAGTGGCGGCACATGTACGCAAACGCCCAGATCGCCATCGCTTCCGGGACGCCGGCCGAGCGGGTCATCCTCGCCGAGGACGGCGTCGTCGTCGACCTCGTCGACGGGCGCGCCTCGGTGGCCGGGGTGGTCGACGTCGGCTACGTCTATATCGACGGAAGCAATATCGGCGGCGCCGACGAAGCGCTGCTCAAGGACCGGCGCATCCTGCGCGACGAGGGCTTCATCACGTGCACGGTCGTCCTCGACTCGGCGACCGGCAAGATCGCCTCGGGCCCGGAGATCACAGCGCGTGGCTTCGCCGAGGACGAGGAGATCATCCGGCAGGTGATCCCCAGGGTCGAGCGGGCCATCGAGGAGGCGGTCGCGGGCGGGGTCCGGGATGACTACCAGCTCGAGCAGGTGATCCGTCGTGCCGTCGGGTCGTGGGCCGGAGGCAAGATCCGTCGCCGACCGATGATCATCCCGATCGTGCTCCAGGCCTGACCGGATGAGGGTCAACGCTCGCTGGCTCGATGCAGCCATCGGCGCGGTCCTCGTCGTCCTCGTGCTCGTCGGTGCCGCGCGCTGGATCGACACGACCGCACGCCCGATCGTCATCGCCCAGACCGGTGGGCCGTTCGTCGTGGTGGGGCTCGGCCTGCTCTTTGCCGTCACCGTGCTGCTGCGCCGGTGGTGGATGCTCGCACCGGTGGCGGTGGTGCTGTCTGTCGCGCTGACCCAGGCGGTGCCGACCTTCCTGGCCAGCACTCACCCGGAGGCCCAGCGGGTGATGACGGTGATGAGCAGCAATCTCGACTACGGACAGGCCAACGCCGAGCAGCTCATGGCGGCGGTGCGCGCGCGGGCTGCGGATGTCCTCGTGCTCATCGAGGCCACGCCGGACGCCGTCCGGCGGCTCGAGGATGCGGGTCTCGATGACGTGATGCCCCACCACGTCGGTGCCGCTCGCGCCGAGAACGCCACCGTGACGCTCGTCTACAGCCGCTACCCGATGAGTGCAGTGGTTGCCGACACCGCCGCCGAAACGACGCCGGGTACTGCGCCTGAGGTGACGCTCGATGTCCTCGGCGCTCCGGTGCGTCTCAAGGCGGTGCACGTCATGCCGCCGCTGGCCGGCGACACAGTGCGGTGGCGTGCCGGGCTGAGCGACCTCGCGCAGTGGAGGGGGCGGCAGCCGGCCACCGAGCGGCTCGTGCTCGTGGGCGACTTCAACGCCGGCTTCGGCCACCCCGGGTTTCGTGACGTGGTGGGCGAGCTGACCGATGCGCAGCGAGCCAACGGGGGAGGCTGGGTGCGGACCTGGCCTTTCGTCGGGCACCGGATGCCGCCCTTCGTGGCGCTCGATCACGTCCTCAGCCGGGGGCTCGTCCCCATGGACGCGGGCCAGGAGGCCATCCACGGCACGGACCACGCGATCGTCTGGGGCGCGTATGCCCTGACGGCCGAGCCGGCGAAGACGCGCTGATGCTGCCCACTCGTATGCCGCCGAGCCGCCGAGCCCATTCCCCTTCTCGAGTGGCCCCGGTATCCACAGGTGGCTGTGGATGGCGGGGCCACTCGATGGGT
>JAKDLQ010000298.1 GCA_030452775.1 Micrococcales bacterium
CCAGGGCGCCGTCTACTGGGACATGGGCTTCAACCTCCTGTTGTTGATGTTCGCCGGGGTCATCGTGGGCGGCCTCGGCAGCGCCTACGGGGCCATCGTGGGCAGCATCATCGTCGGCCTGGTGTCCCAGCTGTCCAACCTGTGGTTCCCACCGTCGCTGCAGAACGCGTGGGCGTTGCTCGCGCTGATCCTCGTGCTGCTCGTGCGGCCACAAGGCATCCTCGGACGCGCAGAGCGCGTCGGTTGAGGCGCAGGAAGTAGTTGATCATGAACTGGGCAGACATCCTCGCCAATTCCCTGCGGGGCGCGTTCGGCGCCGAGGCGGCGATCTACGCGCTCGCGGCCGTCGGCCTCAACCTGCACTTCGGCTACACCGGGCTGCTCAACTTCGGCCACGTCGGTTTCATGCTCGTCGGCGCTTACGGGGTCGCAGTCAGCGTCGCGACGTGGGGTCTTAGCCTCTGGGTCGGTGTCCTCATCGGGATCGGCTGCTCCATCGTGCTGGCCTTGATCCTCGGCATCCCGACGCTTCGACTGCGAGGCGACTATCTCGCCATCGCGACCATCGCGGGGGCGGAGGTGCTCCGGTACTTCTATCGCTCCGACTGGGCAGCGCCGCTGACCGGGGGCGTCTACGGCCTGCGACAGTTCGCAGACGAGTTCTTCGCGCTCAATCCCTACACCGGCAACCTGTCCGCCGGCCCGCTCTTCTTCTCGGCCCGCAACCTCTGGGTGATGACGGTCGGTTGGGGCCTGGTGGCGCTCGCCTCGCTCGTGGTCTACCTGCTCGTGCACAGCCCGTGGGGGCGGGTGCTGCGCGCGGTGCGGGAGGACGAGTTGGCGGCGCGGAGCCTCGGCAAGAACGTGTATGCGTTCAAGATGCAATCGCTCGTGCTGGGCGGCGTCATCGGTGGTCTCGCCGGCTCGCTCATCGCCATCGCCACGCAGTCGGTCAACCCCGACAGCTTCAACCCGTCCATCACCTTCTACCTGTGGGCGATCATGATCCTCGGCGGCGCGAGCAGGATCTTCGGCCCCATCCTCGGGTCGGTCATCTTCTGGTTCCTCGCGACCTTCCTCGACTCGTTCCTGCGCAACGCGACCGCCTCCGGGATCATCTCGCCGGACCTCATCTCCGGCCCGGACGTCGGCGCGCTCCGGTTCGTCTTCGTGGGCCTCAGCCTGATGCTGCTCATGATCTTCCGACCAGCCGGCATCCTCGGCGACCCGAAGGAGCTGCGTCTCGATGTCCGCTGAGAACACCCACCCCGTCCCCCCCGGCGCAGAGTCTCCGCCGCCCGACGCGAGCCTCGAGGCCGACGACGGAGTCGAGGCCGACCACGGAGTCGAGGTCGACCGCGAAGTGGAGGTCGACCGCGGCGTCGAGGAGCGGGCCGGCGCCACGAAGACCGAGGGACGCAGCGCGGGTGCCGAGCGGGCGGCTGCGGCCCTGGCCGGCGTCGCGGCCGAGCCTGGCGTCGCCAAGCCGGATGCCATTCTCGTCGCCGACGACGTCGCCAAGGCGTTCGGGGGAGTGCGCGCGGTGCGCGTCGAGCACCTCGAGGTGCAGCGCGGCACGATCACGGCCCTCATCGGGCCCAACGGCGCCGGCAAGTCGACCTTCTTCAACCTCGTCAGTGGCTTCGACCACGCGGACTCGGGTCGGTGGTCCTTCGATGGCAAGGACATCAGCAAGGCGCCGGCCTACCGGATCGCCAGGCTGGGAATGATCCGCACGTTCCAGCTCACCAAGGCGTTGATGCGCCTGACCACGCTGGAGAACGTCATGCTCGGCGGCATCGATCAGCGCGGTGAACGGCTCCTCGCTTCCCCGTGGCGCTGGATCTGGAGGTCCCAGGAGCGTGAGGTAGAGGCTCGCGCTGACGCCCTCCTCGAACGCTTCCAGCTTGCTCACATGCGCGACGAGTTCGCCGGCATCATGTCCGGCGGCCAGCGCAAGCTGCTGGAGATGGCCCGCGCAATGATGGTGAACCCGGCGATGATCATGCTCGACGAGCCGATGGCGGGAGTCAATCCGGCGCTGACCCAGTCCCTGCTCGGACACATCGAGCAGTTGCGCGACGAGGGGACCACCATCATTCTCGTCGAGCACGACATGGACGTCATCATGAGCATCAGCGATTGGATCGTCGTCTTCGCGCAGGGTGCCGTCATCGCGGAGGGCCGTCCCAACGACATCCGTAGCAACGCCAAGGTCATCGAGGCCTACCTCGGCAAGAGCCGGGGGCTGCCCGACACGAGCCCACCCATCGACCTTGGCGCCGCTGCTACGGCTAGCCAGGAGGAGGGGGCATGAGCGCCGACCGGAGCGAGGACACGAGCGAGGAACGAGTGAGGCCCGGAG
>JAKDLQ010000032.1 GCA_030452775.1 Micrococcales bacterium
GCCCCCCCCCCAGCCCCTGGCGGCCCATGGCCGAGTCGCTGGGCCGGGGGCCGGGGGTCGGGCAACCCCACGCCACGGCCGAGGTGCTCATGGTCGGGTGGATGGACGATGAGGCTCTGCGCCGGACACTGACGCAGGGGCGGGTGACCTACTGGTCGCGCAGCCGCGGGGAGTACTGGCGCAAGGGCGACACGAGCGGGCACGCGCAGTGGGTCAAGGGCGTGCGCCTCGACTGCGACGGTGACGCCCTGCTCATCGCCGTCGATCAGATCGGGTCGGCGTGCCACACGGGGGATCGCACCTGCTTCGACGGGCACGTCCTTCCGGCCGTCATCGGCGCCCCGGGCTGAGGCCGCCTGCCCCGCGTGGGTGAGAATGAGCCCGTGTCAGACCTTCGTATGCCGCCCACCTCGGCTGCGCCGCACGCCGACCTCACGTGGGGGCGGACGTGGCCGACGCTCGAGGTGTTCACCGAGCTCGCGTTGCAGCGACGTCGGGTGATCCCTGTGGTCCGCCGGCTCCTGGCCGACTCGGAGACTCCGGTCGGCGTCTACCGCAAGCTGGCGAGGAACACGCCCGGGACGTTCCTGCTCGAGTCCGCCGAGCACGGCGGCGTCTGGTCCCGCTACTCCATCGTCGGGGCGCGGTGCGGAGCGATCCTCACCGAGCGGGCCGGGCATACGCACTGGATCGGCGAGCCCCCGGTCGGGGTGCCGACCTCCGGCGACCCGACCATTGCGCTGCGCGACACGCTGGCTGCGCTGGCGACCCGGCGGATACCGGGGCTGCCGCCGCTCACCGGGGGCATGGTCGGTGCGATCAGCTACGACGCCGTGCGGCGCTGGGAGCAGGTGCCCGACGGCGGGCGCGACGAGCTCGACCTGCCCGAGATCGCGATGATGCTCGCGACCGACCTCGCCGTGCTCGACCACTCCGACGGCTCGGTGCTGCTCATCGCCAACGCGATCAACCACGATGCGACCGATGAGCGGATCGAGGACGCCTGGGCCGACGCGGTCGCTCGCCTCGACCGGATGACGGGCGAGCTCGCCCAGCCGGCGCAGAGCACGGTCGCGGTCATCGAGCCACATCCCCACGCGCCGGCCAGCAGCCACACCCAGGAGCAGTTCGAGGGCATGGTCGAGGCCGCGAAGGAGGCGATCCGGGCCGGGGAGGCCTTCCAGATCGTCGTCTCGCAGCGCTTCAGCGTCCCGTGCCAGGCCGACGCCCTCGATGTGTACCGGACGCTGCGCCTGAGCAATCCGAGCCCCTACATGTACCTGCTGCGCATTCCGCACCCCGACGGGTCGTCGTACGACGTCGTCGGCTCCAGCCCCGAGGCGCTCATCACGGTGAACGGGAGGCAGGCGATCACCCACCCGATCGCCGGGTCGCGTCCCCGCGGGAAGAGCCCAGACCTCGACCACCAGCTGGCGGAGGAACTGCTCGGGGACGCCAAGGAGCGGGCCGAGCACCTCATGCTCGTCGACCTCGCCCGCAACGACCTGCAACGGATCTGCCGACCTGGCACGGTCGATACGGTCGAGTTCATGTCGGTCCGGCGCTACAGCCACGTCATGCACATCGAGTCCTCGGTCGTCGGCGAGCTGCGGCCGGACGCGTCGGCCTACGACGCACTCGTGGCGACCTTCCCGGCCGGGACACTCTCGGGGGCGCCGAAGCCCCGCGCCATGGCCCTTATCGACGGCTACGAGGGGTTGCGCCGCGGACTCTACGGCGGTGTCGTCGGCTATCTCGACTTCGCCGGGGACCTCGACATGGCCATCGCGATCCGCACCGCCCTCATCAAGGACGGGACCGCCCACGTCCAGGCCGGTGCCGGGATCGTGGCGGACTCCGTGCCGCACCTCGAGTACGAGGAGACCGTAAACAAGGCAGCGGCAGCGCTGCGGGCCGTCTCGGCCGCGGCGGGCCTGGTCCCGGTGTGCTCATGAGCCGGCCGCTGTTCCATCTCGACAAGCGGCGCTCGGCGCTCGTCGTCCTCGTCCCGGCCGTGCTGCTTCTCGCCCTGACGACGCAGACGTGGGCCACCGGCACCGCGAGCGACGTCCTGAGCCGGGGCACGGTGGACGTCAGCGGCGGCACGGCCGCCCCGGGCGTCGTCGGCCTCACCGTCGTGTGCGTCGTCGCCCTGCTGGGCGTGATGACCGGCGGCCGGATCATTCGGGCCGCATCGTCCGTCGTCCTCGTCCTGGCGTCGGTCGGAGCCCTCGTCCTCATCGTCCTCGTCGCCACCCGGCCGACGGCGCCCGTCGGGGCGCAGGTCGCCCTGGAGCTGGCGCGCACGACGGCGCCCGCGGCGGCCGGCAACGCCACGGCCGCGGTCTGGGCGGCTGTCGGCCTGAGCCTCCTCCTGGTGAGCGGCGCCCTGATGGCCGGGGTGTCGAGCCGCTCCTGGAGCGGACTCTCGAGCCGCTACGAGCGCGGCACGCCCCCGGAGCGCGGCACGCCCCCGGAGCGCGGGCCCCGAGGCGAGGTACGCAGCCCGTGGGACGAGCTGACCGAGGGCCACGACCCGACCCTGCGCGACGGACCCGATCAGACCTGACACAATGGGCGGCGCGCCAGCGGCGGCGCGCGCAGCAGAGAGGAAGCCATGGAAGCGCAGCACGAGGACAACCACGGGCAGAGTGTGGCGGCGTGGACGTTGGTTGGCATCTGCCTCATCGGTGCGGTCATCGGATCCATCGCGGTGCTCATCCCGAGCGTGGTGCTCGGGATCGTGTCGGCGATCGTCATCCTGCTCGGCGTCATCGCCGGGAAGGTGCTGTCCATGGCCGGTTACGGGACAAACCCCCACGGTGTCGAGCGCGAGCACGGGCTCCTTCGCGACGGGCCCGACGAGTCCGGCACCGCGAGCGTCGGCAAGAGCTGAGTAGCGTGACCTCCGTCCTCGACGAGATCATCGGCGGCGTCCGTGAGGATCTCGCCCTGCGACGATCCGCGACGCCGCTGCGCGAACTCGACGCGCGAGCGGCGGCCGCGGCCCCAGCGCTCGACCCGTTACCTGGCCTGCGCGCCGCGAGCGGCGTCGCCGTCATCGCCGAGGTCAAGCGACGCAGCCCGAGCAGGGGAGAGCTCGCCCAGATCCCCGACCCGGGCATCCTCGCCGCGTCGTATGCCGCCGGGGGAGCTAGCGCCATCAGCGTCCTCACCGAGACGCGACGCTTCGGGGGGAGCCTCGGCGATCTCGACGAGGTCCGTACGGCCGTCGGAGTCCCCGTGCTGCGCAAGGACTTCATGGTCGATCCCTACCAGCTCAGCGAGGCGAGGGCCCATGGCGCCGACCTCGTCCTGCTCATCGTCGCGGCACTCGACGACGCCCACCTGCGCGACCTCTACTACCAGGCGATCGCCCTCGGCATGACCCCGCTGGTCGAGGTCCATGACCTGACCGAGCTCGACCGGGCGCTCGCCCTCGACCCGGTGCTCGTGGGCGTCAACGCGCGCAACCTCAAGACGCTCACCGTCGACCCACAGACCGTCGTCGACCTGCTGCCGCTGATCCCGGAGGGCATCGTCGCGGTCGCCGAGTCCGGCGTCACCGGCCCGGAGAGTGTCGCGACGTATGTCCGCGCAGGCGCAGATGCGGTCCTTGTCGGCGAGGCCCTCGTCACCGGCGCCCAGCCCGAGGTTGCCGTGCGTGCCTTCATCGCGGCGGCCGCCGCCGTCGAGTCCGACGTGGCTGCTCTGGCCGAAGCCGCCGGGCGGGAGCGGGCATGACAGCCGGTGCGAGCCCCAGCCCCGCACCCGGACGGTTCGGCGGCTTCGGCGGGCGCTACGTCCCCGAGGCACTCATCCCGGCTCTCGAGCAGCTCGAGGAGGTGTGGCGCAAGGCGGCCGTCGACCCGGAGTTCGTCGGGGAGCTCGAGCGGCTGCATCGCACCTACACCGGGCGGCCGAGCATCATCACCGAGGTCCCCCGCTTCGCCCAGCACTGCGGCGGCGCCCGGGTGCTGCTCAAACGCGAGGATCTCAACCACACCGGCTCGCACAAGATCAACAACGTCCTCGGCCAGGCGCTGCTGACCGCACGGATGGGCAAGACGCGCGTCATCGCCGAGACCGGCGCCGGACAGCACGGCGTCGCGACGGCCACCGCCGCCGCGCTGCTGGGCCTCGACTGCGTGGTGTACATGGGCCAGAAGGACACCGAGCGGCAGGCTCTCAACGTCGCTCGGATGCGGCTGCTCGGGGCGGAGGTCATCCCGGTCCGGCACGGCAGCCAGACCCTCAAGGATGCCGTCAACGAGGCCTTCCGTGACTGGGTCGCCAACGTCACCACGACGCACTACGTGCTCGGCACCGTGACCGGGCCGCACCCCTTCCCCGAGATGGTCCGCGAATTCCATCGGATCATCGGGGTGGAGGCCCGTCAGCAGGTCCTCGACCTCGTGGGGCGGCTGCCGGACGTCGTCTGCGCGTGCGTCGGCGGCGGCTCCAACGCGATGGGCATCTTCCACCGCTTCATCGACGATGCGGCGGTCCGGCTCGTCGGCCTCGAGGCGGGCGGCTCGGGCATCGAGTCCGGCCACCACGCGGCCCGCTTCTCGACGGGCCTGCCCGGAGTCCTGCACGGCGCCTTCACCTATGTCCTTCAGGACGAGGACGGCCAGACGATCGAGTCGCACAGCGTCTCCGCGGGGCTCGACTACCCGAGCGTCGGCCCGGAGCACGCGTACCTGCGCGAGTCGGGCCGCGCCGAGTACCGTCCGATCACCGACACCGAGGCGATGCAGGCCTTCTCGCTCCTGTGCCGCACGGAGGGCATCCTGCCCGCCATCGAGAGCGCTCACGCACTTGCAGGTGCCATGCAGCTCGGACGTGAGCTCGGCCGGGACGCGGTGATTCTCGTCAACCTCTCGGGTCGCGGTGACAAGGACGTCCACACGGCGGCCCGCTGGTTCGGCCTCATCGAGCCGGACGCGCCGGACGACCTCGGGACCACCCGATGAGCGCCGACCGGAGTGAGGACACGAGCGAGGAACGAGTGAGGCCCGGAACGCAGGGAAGAGGCGCGGCAGCAGGTATGAGCGCCGACCGGAGTGAGGACCGGAGTGAGGGACGAGTGAGGCCCGGAACGCAGGGAAGAGGCGCGGCAGAGCACACGAGCGTCGAGCCGATCCTGCGGCGGTGCCAGGACGAGGGCCGGGCGGCCCTCATCGCCTATCTCCCCGTCGGCTTCCCCTCGGTCGAGGGGTCGATCGAGGCGATGCGCGTCGTCGTCGAGGCGGGCGTCGACATCGTCGAGATCGGCATGCCCTACAGCGACCCTGTCATGGACGGAGCGGTCATCCAGGACGCTGCGGTGCGTGCCCTGGAGCGAGGGGTACGCCTGCGCGACGTCTTCACCGCGGCCCGGGCCGTCACCGATCCCGCAGGTCAGGCGGCCGGCTGCGTCGTCATGACCTACTGGAACCCTGTCCTGCGCTACGGCATCGAGCGCTTCGCCGCCGACCTCGCCGCTGCGGGCGGATCCGGGGTGATCACCCCCGACCTCATCCCCGACGAGGCCGGCGACTGGATCGCCGCCGCCGAGACCCACGGCCTTGACAGGATCTTCCTCGTCGCCCCGAGCTCGACCCCGGAGCGGCTCGCCGCGGTCACCTCGGCCTGCCGCGGCTTCGTCTATGCCTCCGCCGTCATGGGTGTCACCGGCGCGCGGGCCAGTGTCGGGGAGGCGGCCCACGACCTCGTCTCGCGGACCCGGGAAGCGACCGACCTGCCCGTCTGTGTGGGCCTCGGCGTCTCGACGGGCGAGCAGGCGGCCGAGGTGGGCCGCTTCGCCGACGGGGTCATCGTCGGGTCGGCTCTGGTGCGCTGCCTCACCGAAGCCGCCTCGGAGGCGGCCGGGCGTGCTGCGCTCGGAGACCTCGCCCGGGAGCTCGCCGACGGCGTGCGGGGGGCGCGCGGGTGACCCAGCTCGGCGGCATACCTGCTGCCTTGTTGCCCTCCCTACCGGCCTACATCCCCTCGCCGACACAGGGCGTCTGGCACCTCGGCCCGATCCCGATCCGGGGTTATGCCATGTCCATTCTCGCGGGCATCATCGTGGCGGTGTGGCTCACCGAGAAGCGGCTGGTCGCCCGTGGGGGGCGGCCTGGCGTGGCGATCGACATCTCCGCCTGGGCGGTGCCCTTCGGCATCATCGGTGGACGGATCTATCACCTCATCACCACCCCGCAGCCCTATTTCGGCCCGGGCGGTCACCCATGGAGGGCCTTCGCCATCTACGAGGGCGGCCTGGGGATCTGGGGGGCGATCGCGCTCGGTGCCGTGGGCGCCTGGATCGGGTGCCGCCGCAACGACGTCTCCTTCCTCGACTTCGTCGATGCGGCCGCGCCGGGGGTGCTCATCGCCCAGGCGATGGGGCGCGTCGGCAACTGGTTCAACAACGAGATCTACGGCCGGCCCACCGACGTGCCGTGGAAGCTTCAGATCTACGAGTGGAACTCCGCGCTCGGGCGAGCCGTCGTCGACTCCTCGGGTCACCCGATCGTCAAGGGGTACTTCCACCCGACGTTCCTCTACGAGGCGCTGTGGTGCCTGGTGCTGGCCGGGGTGATCGTCTGGATCGGGCACCGCTTCACCCTGCGGCCCGGGCAGGTGTTCGCCGCCTACGTCATGGGCTACCCGGTCGGGCGGATCGTCATCGAGAACATGCGCTCGGACGCGGCAAACTACATCCTCGGCCAGCGGGTCAACACGTGGGTCTCGCTCCTCGTGTTCCTGCTCGGCGTGTGGTTGTGGCGCCGGTTGGGGCGCCGCACCCGCCAGTGATGTCGACCTGGCTGTGTCTCGGCATGTGAAAACGTCGGCAATGACCGGTGGGGCGGGGGGTCGGGGCGACTAGTGTTCGCTCCACCCCCAGTGGCCAGTGCCGTCCACCTGCCCCTTCGCCTGCTGACAGGGGATGACACCGAAGGACGGTGACGATGAGACCACCCGCCCGCTTCAGCGCGCAGCCGCAGAGCAGCGGCCTGTACCGACCCGAGTACGAGCACGATGCCTGCGGTGTGGCGCTCGTTGCCACCCTGCGAGGCCGCGCCGGTCACGACATCGTCGTTCACGCACTCACCGCGCTGCGCAACCTCGATCATCGCGGCGCCACCGGAGCCGATCCGCTCGTCGGCGACGGCGCCGGCATCCTCACACAGATTCCGGACGCCTTCTTCCGGGCCGCGGCGACCTTCCCGCTGCCCCATCCCGGGGCGTATGCCGCTGGGCTGGTCTTCCTGCCCCGTGACGAGGGGCGCCGGGTCGAGACCAAGACGGCCATCGAGGCACTCGCCGCCGCGGAGCACCTCACCGTGCTCGGCTGGCGTGAAGTGCCGGTCGACGCCGAGCTCGTCGGTGCGGCCGCACGTGACTGCATGCCGCACTTCGAGCAGCTCTTCGTCGCCTCCTCCATGGGTCGCCAGGTCAATCTCGGCCTCGATCGACTCGCCTTCTGTCTGCGCAAGCGGGCCGAACACCACACCGACGCCTATTTCGCCTCGCTGTCCTCGCGGACCATCGTCTACAAGGGCATGCTGACGACCGGCCAGCTCGAGCCGTTCTTCCCCGACCTGTCCGACCCGCTCTTCGCGACGGAACTGGCCCTGGTGCACTCGCGGTTCTCGACCAACACCTTCCCGTCCTGGCCCCTCGCCCACCCCTACCGGTTCATCGCCCACAACGGCGAGATCAACACGGTCAAGGGCAACCGCAACTGGATGCGGGCGCGGGAGAGCCTGCTCACCTCGGACATCATCCCCGGTGATCTCCGGCGGCTCTTCCCGATCTGCACCCCCGAAGGGTCCGACTCGGCGAGCTTCGACGAGGTCCTCGAGCTGCTCCACCTCGGGGGCCGTTCGCTCCCGCACGCCGTCCTCATGATGATCCCGGAGGCGTGGGAGAACCACGAGACGATGGATCCGGCCCGGAAGGCCTTCTACCAGTTCCACTCGACCTTCCTCGAGCCGTGGGACGGGCCGGCCAACGTCGTGTTCACCGACGGGACCCTGGTCGGCGCGGTCCTCGACCGCAACGGGCTGCGCCCCGGCCGTTACACGGTGAGCGAGGACGGCCTCGTCGTCCTCGCGTCCGAGACCGGCGTCCTCGACCTGGACCCCGCGACCGTCATCCGGCATGGTCGGCTCCAGCCAGGCAGGATGTTCCTCGTCGACACCGGCAACGGGCGGATCATCAGCGACGAGGAGATCAAGTCCCAGCTCGCGGGCCTGCATCCCTACGAGGAGTGGCTGCACGCGGGCCTCATCCGGCTCGAGGACCTCCCCCCGCGTGAGCACATCGTGCACACGTCCGCGTCCGTGGCCCGACGCCAACAGACCTTCGGGTACACGAACGAGGAGCTGCGCATCCTCCTGACGCCGATGGCCCGCACCGGCGTCGAGGCGCTCGGATCGATGGGCACCGACACCCCGATCGCGGTGCTGTCCAGCCGCCCGCGACTGCTCTTCGACTACTTCACCCAGCAGTTCGCCCAGGTCACCAACCCACCTCTCGATGCCATCCGCGAGGAGCTCGTCACCTCCCTCGGCACCTGCATGGGTCCTGAGGGCAATGCCCTCTCGGCGTCGCCGGCGCACGCGCGACAGGTCGTCCTCGGCTTCCCCGTCCTGGACAACGACGAGCTCGCCAAGATCGTGCACATCAACGCGGACGGTGACCTGCCCGGCTATGCCACCCACATCGTGCGCGGACTCTACGACGTGACCGGTGGCGCACCGGCGATGCGTGACCGCCTCGAGGAGATCTTCGCCGAGGTGTCGCAGGCGATCACCCACGGTGCTCGCTTCGTCGTGCTCTCCGACCGTGACTCGGGCCGCGACCTCGCCCCGATCCCGTCACTACTGCTCACCGCAGCGGTGCATCACCACCTCATCCGTGAGAAGACCCGCACCCAGGTCGGCCTCATCGTCGAGGCGGGCGACGTGCGCGAGGTGCACCACGTGGCGCTCCTCATCGGCTACGGCGCCGCCGCGGTCAACCCCTACCTCGCCATGGAGACCGTCGAGGACCTCGCGCGGTCCGGCGAGATAGAGGGCGTGACGCCGGAGCAGGCCGTGGCGCACCTCATCAGGGCCCTCGGCAAGGGGGTCCTCAAGGTGATGTCGAAGATGGGGATCTCCGCGGTCGCCTCGTATCATGGGGCGCAGGTGTTCGAGGCGATCGGGCTCTCGCAGGACCTCGTCGACCGGTACTTCACCGGGACGGTGTCGCAGCTCGGCGGGGTCGGGCTCGACGTGCTCGCGAGGGAGACCGCGGAGCGGCATGCCCACGCCTACCCGCCGGACGGAATGCGCCTACCGCACCGGGTCCTCGACATCGGGGGCGAGTACCAATGGCGCCGCGAGGGGGAGCCGCACCTCTTCGATCCGGAGACCGTCTTTCGGCTGCAGCACTCGACGAGGCGGCGCCGCTATGACATCTTCAAGCAGTACACGGCCCGGATCGACGAGCAGGCCTCCCGCGTGATGACCCTGCGGGGCCTGATGGACTTCATGGCACCCGGGGTGACCGGTCGGCTGCCCGTGCCCATCGAGGAGGTGGAGCCGGTGGGTGCGATCGTCAAGCGGTTCAGCACCGGTGCGATGAGCTACGGCTCCATCTCCATGGAGGCGCACGAGACCTTGGCGATCGCCATGAATCGCCTCGGCGCTCGCTCCAACACCGGCGAGGGGGGAGAGGACGTCGACCGGCTCCTCGACCCGCAGCGCCGCTCCGCGATCAAGCAGGTGGCCTCGGGCCGCTTCGGTGTCACGAGCCTCTACCTGACCCAGTCCGATGACATCCAGATCAAGATGGCCCAAGGCGCCAAGCCGGGCGAAGGTGGTCAGCTGCCCGGGCACAAGGTCTATCCCTGGGTGGCCAAGACGCGCCACTCCACACCGGGCGTGGGCCTCATCTCGCCGCCACCGCACCACGACATCTACTCCATCGAGGATCTCGCGCAGTTGGTCCACGATCTCAAGAACGCCAACCCGGCGGCCCGCATCCACGTCAAGCTCGTCGCCGAGGTCGGCGTCGGCACGGTGGCCGCGGGAGTGTCCAAGGCGCACGCCGACGTCGTGCTCATCTCCGGTCACGACGGTGGCACCGGCGCCGCACCGCTGACCTCGCTCAAGCACGCGGGTGCCCCGTGGGAGCTCGGTCTGGCCGAGACCCAGCAGACCCTGGTCCTCAACGGGCTGCGCGATCGCATCGTCGTGCAGGTCGACGGCCAGCTCAAGACCGGTCGCGACGTCGTCATCGCCGCGCTGCTCGGGGCCGAGGAGTTCGGCTTCGCCACGGCGCCCCTCGTCGTGTCCGGGTGCATCATGATGCGGGTCTGCCATCTCGATACCTGTCCGGTCGGCATCGCGACGCAGAATCCGGAGCTCCGCGCGCGCTTCTCCGGCCGGCCCGAGTTCGTCGAGACCTTCTTCGAGTACGTCGCCGAAGAGGTCCGCGAGCACCTCGCCGCGCTCGGCTTCCGTTCTATCGACGAGGCTGTCGGGGAGGTAGGCAGCCTCGACCTCGACAAGGCGATCGCCCACTGGAAGGCCTCCGGCCTCGATCTGACACCGATCCTGTCCGTCGCCGAGAACAGGACCGGCGGCACGCTCCACCAGTCCGTGCAGCAGGAACACGGCCTCGACAAGGCGCTCGACAACGAGTTGATCGCCCGGGCCCTTCCCGCCATCGAGAACGGCGAGCGCGTTCGCACCGAGATCGCGGTGCGCAACGTCAACCGCACGGTGGGCACCATGCTCGGCCACCGGGTCACGAGCGCACACCCCATGGGTCTCGCGGACAACACGATCGAGCTGACGATGACCGGGACCGGGGGCCAGTCCTTCGGGGCGTTCCTGCCCGCCGGGATCACGATCCGGCTCTACGGCGATGCCAACGACTATCTCGGCAAGGGCCTCTCCGGTGGGCGCATCGCCGTCCGGCCGCCACCCACGGCACGGTTCGTCGCCGAGGACAACGTCATCGCCGGAAACGTCATCGGCTACGGATCGACCTCCGGGGAGATGTTCCTGCGCGGCGTCGTCGGCGAACGCTTCTGCGTCCGCAACTCCGGGGCGAGCGCCGTCGTCGAAGGCGTCGGCGATCACGGCTGCGAGTACATGACCGGGGGCGTCGTTCTCGTGCTGGGACCGACGGGACGCAACTTCGGCGCCGGGATGTCCGGGGGCGTGGCCTACGTCCTCGATCTGCGCGCCGATCTGGTCAATCCCGGGCTCGTCGACCTGCGTCCGCCTCGCCCGGCCGACGAGGAGACGATCGAGGAGCTCCTTCGCAAACACGTGGAGTGGACCGGATCGCCCGTGGCTGCGGGCCTCCTCGGGGAATGGCACCAGGCGCGCGAACGGTTCACGCTCATCCTGCCGCGCGACTACCAGCGTGTGCTCGACGTGCGCACCGAGGCGATCGAGCAGGGCCTCGACGTCGACGGCGACGTCGTCTGGGACAGGATCATGGAGGCCTCTCGTGGCTGACCCGCATGGATTCCTCACCACACGTCAGCGCGAGCTGCCCGCCCGCCGGCCCGTCCCGGTCCGCATCCGTGACTGGAAGGAGGTGTACGAGGAGCAGGAGCGGGGTCAGATAGAGCGCCAGGCAGGCCGCTGCATGGACTGCGGAATTCCGTTCTGCCACAGCGGCTGCCCGCTGGGCAACCTCATACCCGAGTGGAACACGGCCGCCTGGAGGGGCGACTGGGCCTCCGGGATCGAGCTGCTGCACGCCACGAACAACTTCCCGGAGTTCACCGGTCGGCTGTGCCCCGCTCCCTGTGAGACGGCGTGCGTGCTCGGCATCAACCAACCGGCCGTGACGATCAAGCAGATCGAGGTCACGACGATCGAAAAGGCTTTCGAGGAAGGCTTCGTCCCGCCGCTGCCTCCCGGACGCCTCTCCGGCAAGACCGTGGCCGTCGTCGGCTCCGGGCCGGCGGGCTTGGCCGTCGCCCAGCAGCTGACCCGGGCCGGTCACACGGTTGCCGTCTTCGAACGGGACGACAAGCCGGGCGGGCTGCTGCGCTACGGCATTCCGGAGTTCAAGATGGAGAAGGCGGTGCTCGACCGGCGGCTGCATCAGATGGAGGCCGAGGGCACCCGCTTCCGCAACGGTGTCGACATCGGAACGATGATCACCGGCCGCCAACTGCGAGATCGCTACGACGCCGTCGTGCTCACCATCGGGTCGACCGTCCCGCGCGACCTCACCGTGCCCGGCCGCGGTCTCGCCGGCATCCACCAGGCGATGGAGTACCTGCCGCAGAGCAATCGCGCGTGCTCGGGGGAGGCGGTCGAGGGACAGATCCTCGCCACCGATCGGGATGTCGTCGTCATCGGTGGCGGCGACACCGGCGCCGACTGCATCGGCACCGCCCATCGACAGCGGGCCCGGTCGGTGACCAGCCTCGAGATCATGCCGCAGCCGGGAGCCGAGCGCCGGGAGGACCAACCGTGGCCGACCTACCCGATGCTCTACCGGGTCGCGGGTGCGCACGAGGAGGGTGGCGAGCGCGTCTATGCGGTCAGCACGACGGAGTTCCTCGGTGATGCCGCGGGCAGGGTGTCACGGTTGCGGCTCACCGAGGTGACGCTCCTCGACGGGCGACCTCAGCCCATCGCCGGCGCGGAGCGCGAGATCCCATCGCAACTGGTGCTGCTCGCCATGGGATTCCTCGGCCCCGAAGCCTCGGGCGTCATCGAGCAGCTCGGTGTCGAGCTCCACGAGCGGTCCACTGTCGCGCGCGACAAGAACTTCATGACGTCCGTCCCGGGCGTCTTCGTCGCCGGGGACGCGGGCCGTGGCCAGTCCCTCATCGTCTGGGCCATCGCCGAGGGCCGGGCCGCGGCGGCGGGAGTCGATGCCTGGCTCACCGGCTCGAGCGCACTGCCGCGCCCGATCATGCCGACCGACCGGCCACTCACGGTCTGAGATCTCCGTCCCACAAGGCGAACTCGGCGGGTGACGCGGGTCACAGCGGCAATAAGGTTGCGGCATGCGTCGCGCCAAGATCGTCTGCACCATCGGGCCCAAGACCTCGTCCAGCGAGGCACTCCGGGCCCTCGTGGACGCGGGAATGGATGTCGCGCGTCTCAACCTCTCGCACGGTCAGCGCTCCGACTTCGAGCAGATCTGCCGAGATGTCCGCCGCGCCAGTGACGAGTCCGGCCGGGCCGTCGGCATCCTCGCCGATCTCCAGGGTCCCAAGATCCGCACTGGTCGATTCACGGACGGCTCGGTGACGCTGGCGCCCGGTGAGCGTTTCACCATCACGACCCGCGACATCGACGGCAGCCAGGACGAGGTCGGCACCACGTATGCCGGTCTGCCCGGCGACGTACAGGCCGGAGACCTCCTGCTCATCGACGACGGCAAGGTGATGCTGCGAGCCATCGACGTCACCGACACCGATGTGCTGACCGAGACCGTCGTCGGCGGAGCAGTCTCGAACAACAAGGGCATCAACCTGCCCGGTGTGGCGGTCAGCGTACCGGCACTGTCCGAGAAGGACCGGGACGACCTGCGCTTTGCCATGCAGCTCGGAGTCGACTTGGTCGCGCTGTCCTTCGTCCGCTCGGCCGAGGACATCAACGACGTCCACGAGATCATGGACGAGTTCGGCTACCGGGCGCCCGTCATCGCCAAGATCGAGAAGCCGCAGGCGGTCGACAACCTCCAGGAGATCATCCAGGCCTTCGACGGCATCATGGTCGCGCGTGGGGACCTCGGCGTCGAGATGCCGCTCGAGGAGGTGCCCCTCGTCCAAAAGCAGGCCATCGAGCTGGCCCGCATCGAGGCGAAGCCGGTCATCGTCGCCACCCAGGTCCTCGAGTCCATGATCACGAGTCCACGACCCACCCGGGCCGAGGCCTCCGACGCCGCAAACGCCGTCCTCGACGGCGCCGACGCGGTGATGCTCTCCGGAGAGACATCCATCGGCGCGTGGCCCGTCGACGCCGTCTCGACGATGTCGCGCATCATCTCGATCACGGAGGAGAAGGGGCACGATCGGATAGCTCGTCTTTCGAGGATGCCTGCCAGACCAACCGTGGGGGGCGCCGTCACCAGGGCTGCCATCGAGATCGGCGAGCTCGTCGGCGCGAAGTTCCTCATCACGTTCACGGAGACGGGTGACTCGGTGCGCCGAATGGCACGGCAGCGTCCACGTCTGCCGATGTTGGCCTTCACCTCGGAGCCGCGGGTCCGCTCCCAGCTGGCACTCGTCTGGGGAATCGAGACCTATCTCGTCCCACGGATGCACCACACCGACCAGTTCGCCATGCAGGTCGACCTCAAGCTCATCCCCGAGGGCCGGGTGACGCTTGGTGAGCAGGTCGTCATCGTCGCCGGGTCACCGCCCGGCATTCCCGGAT